>NZ_JAPZSR010000133.1:0-7003 GCF_027531875.1 Microcystis sp. LE19-84.1B
TAATGGGGATATCACTCCTACTGGTGGCGGTCCTGTATCAACCCCGGAACCTAGTGGTATAGTGAGTTTAATCGCTGTTGGTGCGTTGGGTGCCGCTTCCCTTCGTCGTCGGGGATAAATTATCCTTGGCAGGGGCAACTAAAGAGGGGTTGCCCAGATATCTTGATATGATCGGGAGTGATAGGTCAATTATCTTTTCTGAATAGGGGCAAATATGCAGATAAAAGACATGACTCCCCAAGAGTTACAAAGTTTAATCCGTAATACAGTAGATGATACTCTAGATGAATACTTTGGTGATCCAGATGAGGGAAAACAAGTTAAGGAATCTTTTAAAGAAAAGTTATTAGAAATCCAACAAAAAAGATTACAAGGAAGAGCGACTGTTCCCGCAGCTGAGGTGGATAAAAGATATGGGATAGAACCTTAAATGAGCTATTCTGTTACTTTTGAACCGGAGTCGATAACTGATTTAGATTTGATCACAGATTTTATCAGACTGAGGATTCTTAATAAAATTAAATGGTTAGCCATCAACTTTGAACAGATAACCCCCCTACCTCTTACGAGAGAATGGTCAGGGTTTTATAAATTAAGAGTAGGAGATTATCGGGTTATTTATGAATTTGATCGAGAGAGTAGGATAATTATTATTATTAGAGTAGGTCATAGAAGTGAAGTTTATGACTAAATACTTACTAAAATAATGGGATCAGCAATAAGCTAAGATACATTTTAAACGCCTATCCTTACTTTATTGCCTGTGCTTTAAGTCGGGTAACAAAGGGAGAATTTACAGCTTTTTCTCGCATTTTTTGGGCAAATTCTAAATCAGCTTGGATAACTTGATCTAATTCATCTCTATGTTCCCAATAGTAAGCTAATGCTGAGTGAATTTGACTCATACTTAAATCACGATGGTTAATGTGAATTTCTTCAGGAGTCCAACCGTAGGCTATTTGTGCCATAACTAGATCAATCACTTTCAGGGTAGAACCCGCAATTATTGGTACTCCCCGATGATCAATTGCAATATGTTTATAGTCTGTGAGATTTGTTGTCATGTAGAGAGGGTTAAGCTAAAACACATTTATAATTATACTAAGTACCTAGGCAAAATTAATTACACATATCTAACCACCTCTTGCCTCTTGCATGAGTGCCTATCTTGACTAGGAAATTTATTTTGCACGACTACTTACCTCATTGCCGCAAATTCTTGGGACAAGTGGCTTAAGCTAAGTAGGGAGGCAAAATTATTTGTAGGATGGGTTAGCGGTAGCGTAACATAATCGGGCGTTGGGTTTCATGCTTCAACCCAACCTACGTTCATCTTATATTTAATTCCACCCACCTACTTACTTGTCTATACCCAATATAAAAAACGGTCTCCCTAAACCAGTTGCCAAAATCGCCGCCATGGACAGTCAATTACTTGATAAACTCGGACAATTACAAAACCTCTTAAAAGCCAGTGAAAAGGCTCTGATTGCCTATTCTGGGGGCGTGGATAGTACCCTAGTGGCCAAAGTGGCCTATGATCTGCTAGGGAGTCAAGCATTGGCAATTACGGCGGTTTCCCCTTCCCTACTGCCGGAAGAATTGCAAGAAGCGATCGCTCAAGCCGATTATATCGGTATTCGGCATGAATTGGTGGAAACCGAGGAAATGAATAACCCCAATTACACCAGTAATCCCGTTAATCGCTGTTATTTCTGCAAAAGTGAGCTACACGACACCCTTAAACCCCTTGCTCTCGCTCGTGGTTATTCCTACGTCATCGATGGCGTTAATGCGGATGATTTAAGGGATTATCGTCCCGGGATTCAAGCAGCTAGGGAGCGCGGCGCTCGTTCACCTTTGGCGGAAATTAGTATCACAAAAAGCGAAGTTCGTCAACTATCTCGTTACTTAAATTTACCTTGGTGGGATAAACCGGCGCAACCCTGTTTAAGTTCCCGTTTTCCCTACGGGGAGGAAATTAGCCTGGAGAAATTGCAAAGAGTCGGACGGGCGGAGATTTATCTGCGAAAATTAGGTTATCGTCAATTACGGGTGCGATCGAGCGGCGATACGGCACGGATTGAATTACCGGCAGCGGAAATTCCCGACTTTATTAATCGGACAAATTTAAGCGAATTAGTCGCTGATCTGCAAAAATTAGGCTTTATCTATGTCACACTCGATCTAGAAGGTTATCAAAGCGGCAAGCTTAATCGAGTCCTCTAGGAGTGAGGTGATGGTAGAGTGGGAATTATGAATTAGGAAGTGGGGAAGTGGGGAAGTGGGGGAATTTCAACTAAAACCCTAACACCCCAAAACCCCAAAACCTAAAACCTGTCCCCTGACAACACAGAAGTCACTCGATCGGATATATTAAAAAAATGTTAAAAAGCCAGGGAGCGGACTGATGAACCTTTTTCTGGGGTTCCTAAGTCTTTATCCCTAAACCTCTAATTGCCAAGGCGAGGATAGATGAGTCAACTACAAAATGCCTTTACCCTATTCCTGAGCCTGTTGGTGGAAGCGATGCCTTTCTTACTGCTAGGGGTGATTCTCTCTAGTATTCTTTTAATATTTGTCGATGAACGTCGCCTAGTTGCCTTGATGCCTCGCAATGCTGTTTTAGGAGCATTTGTGGGGGGATGTATTGGTTTTTTGTTTCCCGTCTGCGAGTGTGGCAATGTGCCGGTGGCGCGACGTTTACTTGTGCAAGGAATGCCGAATGCAGTAGCGGTTAGTTTTCTCTTAGCAGCGCCGACAATTAACCCGATTGTTATCTGGTCCACTTGGGTAGCTTTTCGCGATCAACCGGAAATTGTTTTCTATCGAGTTATCTTTTCTTTGTTCATCGCTACGGTTATCGGTATTATCTTTAGTATCCAAAAAGATCCCCGACCGCTCCTACAAACCTCTTTGGCAAAAAGTCTCAATTGGCAACCGCAAACACCAGAAAAAGAATCTATCCCACTACTACTACAATCCGGTTCTTTTCTGATCGGTAATTCTGGGCAAACTTTGCGCTTAGACGAAAGTTTTGCCGCTACTGCTGTCCTACCAGCAGTGCAAGCTATCCCGATGAAAAGGCGCTGGTTAACTTTTCTGGAAAACGTGGTGATGGAATTACGGGAATTAGGAGGAGTGTTAATCCTAGGAAGTGCTATAGCGGCCGGTTTACAGGTGTTTGTTCCCCGGGAATTTATTCTTAATTTGGGTCAGGATCCGATTACTTCAATCTTGGCCATGATGCTGTTAGCGGTAATTGTTTCGATTTGTTCCACGGTTGATTCTTTTTTTGCTCTCTCCTTTGCCTCTAGTTTTACCAGTAGTTCCCTGCTGGCTTTTCTAGTGTTTGGTCCAATGATTGACCTGAAAGGGATTGGTTTAATGTTGTCTATTTTTAAACCAAGAATGTTAATTTATCTCTTTGCTTTAGCAGCGCAAATGACTTTTTTACTCACCTTGGCTCACAGTTATTTATTCTAGGTCAGTTCCTAGATAGTTTTTCCCATGAATTCATCACGTCTAAAAATAATCGCCCCCCAATTTATCGATATTATTGCCCTAATCGGTTGGGGGTCGTTACTATTTAAATACTGGATAACTGGACAATTAAATTTACTGATCCATCCTAATTATTTTATCCTGGTTCTCATCACCAGTATTGCTTTATTTGCCCTAGGATTAGTCAAGCTTTGGACATTATTAAAACAGTGGCAAAAAAAGATTAATTTAGATAGTAATGATAATCGATCGCATATTACCATTCTTCCCCAACATTTTGGCTCAGGTTTATTAGTAATAACTGCCCTTTTAGGCCTATTTATCGCCCCGCAGCCCCTCAGTAGTCAAATCGCATTACAGAGGGGAATTAGTGAATCTTTACCCCTAACTCGCGTGCAAACTCAATCCTTTGGCACTACCGTTAAACCGGAGGAAAAAAGTTTAATTGAATGGGTAAGAACTTTGAATGCTTACCCCGAACCTGATGCTTACACAGGACAACCGGTAAAAGTCACAGGTTTTGTGGTGCAATTGCCCCAACTACCCGATAATTATCTATTAATTAGTCGCTTTATTCTTACCTGTTGTGCCGTGGATGCTTATCCCGTCGGTTTACCGGTGAAACTATCAGGAAGTCGCGGTCAATATCCCAATGATACTTGGTTAGAAATTACCGGAGAAATGGCCACGGAATCTTTACCGGTAGAGGTAGGAAAATCAACCACCAGAAGACAATTAGTAATTAAGGCCAAATCCGTGAAACCTATACCCACTCCTGCGGATCCCTACGGATATTAACAGTTATCAGTTATCAGTTATCAGTTATCAGTGAGCAGTTATCAGTTAAGTAGGTGGGTGGAATTAAATATAAGATGAACGTAGGTTGGGTTGAAGCATGAAACCCAACGCCCGATCATGTTACGCTACCGTTAACCCATCCTACAAATAATTGTGCCTCCCTACTTATCAGTTATCAGTTATCAGTTGTTCCTAACCATCTACTATAATGATCAAGACCTTACAACTACAACCGATTGATAAATTAGCAATAACACTAATTCTATCGCTAACCTTAGTAATTGGTGGCTTAATTTGGTTGGGTAATAGCTGTGGTAATCAATGTCTTTTACAAACCGGCCCAAGGGTCAAGGAATTTAGCTGGGAAAATCGAGAAATTGGAGCGGAAGATCAAGCATTTATTATCACTTTTGATCGTCCGATGGATCATGCTAGTGTAGAAAAAAATCTAGTTATCGATCCTCCGCTGCCGGGGAAGTTTAGTTGGGCCGGAAGACGATTAGCTTATACTCTCACTTCTCCCATTCCCTACGGAGAAAAATATCATCTGCAAATTGAAGGTGCGCGGGAACAATTTCGCAGCGGTAATCGATTAGGACAAACCCTAGCAATCTTTGAAAGAGAATTTAAAAGTCGGGATCGTGCTTTTGCCTATATCGGCACTAATGGGGAAGAACAGGGAAGATTAATTTTTTATAACTTGACCGAGGAGAAGAAAACCCTCTTAACCCCCGCAAATTTGACCGTTATGGCTTTTGAATTTTACCCTGATGGTAAAAAAATCCTCTTTTCGGCCGTGGCGAAAAATCAGGGGATACAGGGAATTCGTGAACTACAGCTTTACCAAGTTGATTTTGGCCAATCTTCCCCAAAAATTGAGTTAGTGCTAGACAATAAAGATTATCAAAATAATCATTTTGATTTAGCTAAAGATGGGGAAACTATTGTCGTGCAGAGAATTGAGCGCCGCAATCCGATTAACTTCGATTTATGGGCAGTTAAATCGGGGGAAAAACCTAAACAATTAAACATTCAAGGTGGAGAATTTTTGATTGCACCTGATAGTAAAACTTTGGCTGTCACCCAGGGGGAAGGAATCGCCCTTTTGCCTTTAAAAACCGAAACAAAACCCCTAGATTTTTTACCAAAATTTGGGCGAATTTTGAATTTTTCTGCTGATGGTACGGCTGCGGCAATGGTAAATTTTAATACTGATAATGCCAAAATGCGTTATATTAGATCGCTTTTTTATGTCAATAATCAAGGATTACAAAAACGCTTACTCAATCTACAAGGTTCGATTATAGATTGTCAATTTAATGCCACCAGTAGTGACTTGTATTGTTTGTTAACCGAGTTAGTTACTAACAGTCAAGAGTACAAAGAAAAACCCTATTTTGCTAAAATAGATGTGAAGACTGGTCAAGTAACTCCCCTACTGGAATTAGCCGATTATCGTGATATTCACATTAGTTTATCTCCCGATAGTTTAGCGATTATTTTTGATCAACTTCGCACCAGTTATGATACTAATCCGACTAATCCCTTGACTACCGATTCAGGAGAAACAATTATCGGTGGTCGTTTGTGGATGTTAATTCCTCCCCTACAAGATGGAGTGAAAGCAAGTAAATCTGATTTAATTGAATTACCTCTAGCGGGAATTCGTCCCCAATGGATGCCGTAGAATTTCATTATTAACTTGGGAATTATTTCGATGCTGTCAAACTCAGAAAAATTAGCCAAATTGCGTCAGTATTTTGTTAGTGGTGCCACTCGTTCCTATCAATTCCGTCGTCAGCAGTTAGAGAAGTTAAAACAGGCAATCATTAAATATGAAGCAGAAATCTATCAAGCTTTATATAGCGATTTAAAGAAAAGTCCCGAAGATTGTTGGATTACTGAAAATGGGTTCCTTTTGGTGGAAATTAATACAGCTTTAAAAAATTTGCGCTCATGGATGCAACCCAAACCCGTTAAAACTAATCTCTTAAATTTTCCCTCCTCCAGTCAAATTATTCGGGAACCCTTGGGAGTAGTTTTAATTATTGGCGCTTGGAATTATCCCCTCCAATTGTTATTAGTGCCTTTAGTTGGTGCCATTGCTGCAGGTAACTGCGCGGTATTAAAACCGAGTGAATTTGCCTCAGCGACGGAAAAATTAGTAGTTAAAATAATTCAGGAAATATTCCCCGAAGAATATGTGTTAATTGTACCCGGAGATGGTGCGGAAGTAATTCCGAATATGTTAGACAGTTTTACCTTTGATCATATATTTTTTACCGGCAGTACCAGGGTAGGAAAAATTATTTATCAACTAGCGGCAGAAAAGTTAATTCCTGTTACTCTAGAATTAGGGGGAAAAAGTCCCTGTGTTATCGAAGCTGATGCTAATATTTCCGTGGCAACCCGTCGCATTGCCGTGACAAAATTCTCTAATTGTGGTCAAATGTGTATCGCAGCTGATTATGTTTTAGTACACCAATCCCAGCAGGAGAATTTGATCAGAGAATTAGCTAATACTATTGTTAATTTTTTTGGTGAAGATGCCAGATTAAGTGCGGCTCTTCGGGAATTGTTATGCAAATAATTAACTTAAAATAAAATTCGATGAGAGCAACTACGCTCAAAAGTAGCTGAAATTCATACAGGAAAGGACTTAAGGCATAAATAAGTTAATACCAAAAGATAGACAATTGAG
>NZ_JAPZSR010000143.1:0-45086 GCF_027531875.1 Microcystis sp. LE19-84.1B
TAAAGGAGGGGTTTTAGGGAGGGAATAAATAGGTTCAGAAGTGATCATTTTATTTGCCCCAAACAACAGTAAAGCTCAAAAATAATTGACTCATAAGTAGGTAGGCACAATTATTTGTAGGATGGGTTAGCGGTAGCGTAACATGAGCGGGCGTTGGGTTTCATGCTTCAACCCAACCTACGTTCTGGAAACTGTCAACTTAAAACTTACATCTGATAACTGATAACTGATAACTGATAACTGATAACTGAAATTAAACCACTTTAGCGATAGCAACTTCCAGCTTATCCATAGCCTCATCTACTTCTGTTTCCGAGACAATTAAAGGAGGTACAAAACGGAGGACTTTCGGACCTGCGGGAGCAATTAATAAACCCTCTGTCAAAGCTGCATTAACAATAGTAGATGAAACCAACTCACTTTCTGAATTAATTTCCAGACCGTTAATTAAACCCCAACCGCGCACATCGACAAATAGATGGGGATATTGAGAAGCAATCACCCGTAAACGGCTGCGTAATTGTTCCCCTCGCTGCTGAACATTGTCGAGAATGTGATCCCGTTCAATGGTTTGTAATACTGTTAAAGCTGAGGCACAAGCGAAAGGATTACCTCCAAAGGTACTCGCATGACTACCCGGTTCAAACACATCACAGAATTTTCTGCACATCATCGCACCGATGGGAATACCCCCCGCTAAACCCTTAGCAGATGTGAAAATATCCGGTTCCACTCCTAAATTCTCATAACCCCAGAGTTTACCAGTTCTTCCGACTCCCACCTGTACTTCATCAAAGACAAGCAAAATGTTATTTTCGTCGCAAATTTGCCGTAAACGTTGGAAATATTCGATATCTCCCGGACGAACTCCCCCTTCACCCTGCAGCGGTTCCAACATAATCGCAGCCACCCGACGATTACCCTCATCGAGATCAGCGATCGCATTTTCCACCGCTTCGATATCATTATAGGGAATATAGGCAAACCCCGGCATCAGGGGTTCAAAGTCTTTTTGGTACTTCGGTTGACCGGTTGCGGTGATGGTAGCTAAAGTCCGACCGTGAAAACTAGCGTGAGCGGTTAAAATAACCGGCTGTTCGAGGAAATCTAGCACCGTATGGGCATATTTCCGTACTAATTTAATCGCCGCTTCGTTCGCTTCCGCACCAGAATTACAGAAAAAGACCTTATCAGCGCAGGAATGATCGACAATCCATTTAGCTAGTTCTCCTTGTTCGGGAATATAGTATAAATTCGAGACATGATGGAGTTTTTGGATTTGCTGGCTAACCACTTCAATTAAAGCAGGGTGCGCGTGACCGAGGGTACAGGTGGCAATTCCTGCGACAAAATCAAGGTATTGTTTGCCGGAAGTATCCCAGAGACGACAGCCTAACCCTTTGGCGATCGCAATGGGAAAACGACCATAAGTATTCATCACATAGCTGTTAAAACTATCTGGATCGAAGGGTTGATTCGGGTTTAAATTGGGAGTGGGATCAACTAGGGTTGGTTCTAAAAGGGTTTCTGGACTCACTGGGGAACTCCTGCGCGATTAGACATAGGGGAAATTATAATCAAATCCGTCTGAGAAGGACGGGTTATTTAGATTAAAAACTGATTTCATTGTAATTTACTAGACAGTCTTAGGGGTGAATTTTGCTTGTCCATCAGTGAAGATAAATATCGTCGTCTGCGTCAGGAATTAATCGGGGGAATTTTTGCCCTGATCGTGGTGTTTTTGCTGGGTACGTTTTGGTATCATCTGATCGAGGGTTGGAGTTTGCTAGATTCGGCCTATATGACGATTAGTACCCTCGCTACCGTCGGTTTTGGCGAAATTAATCCCCTAGGTGAACGGGGACGACTGTTTACAATGGTTTTGATCGTGATGGGAGTAATCACGATCGGTTATATTGTTAATCGCTTGACCGAAGCTTTAATTCAAGGCTATTTTCAAGAGGGACTCAAACAGAGACAGGAGAAACGCGTGATCGATCGACTATCAGAACACTATATCATCTGTGGTTTGGGTCGCACAGGCAGACAGGTAGCGATCGAATTTTACGCAGAAAATATTCCTTTTGTAGTTATTGATACAGACCCCCTACAGGTAAATCGGGCCAAAGAATTAAATTATATTGTTGTTCAAGGAGATGCCACCTTAGATAAATCTTTACAAATCGCAGGAATTGAACGCGCTATTTGTATTGTGGCCGCTTTAACTTCCGATGCGGAGAATTTATATACAGTTTTGTCTGCTAAAACTCTTAATCCGAAAATTCGCGCCATTGCTAGGGCCAGTACCGAGGAAGCAGTACAAAAATTACAACGGGCCGGGGCCGATGCGGTGGTATCTCCCTATATTACCGGTGGTAGAAGATTAGCGGCCGCGGCCTTACGACCCCAGGTGATGGATTTTGTGGATGGGATTTTAACCGGAACCGATCGATCGTTTTATATGGAAGAATTTTTAATCGATCCGAGGACTTGTCCCTGTGTCGGTTTAAGTCTTAGTCAAGCACATTTAAGATCTCGATCGGGGGCCTTAGTTTTGGCTATACGTCGCGCTGATGGTACGCTAATCGGGGGACCGACTGGCGATACGGAATTAATGGCCGGAGATTTGTTAATTTGTATGGGAACGGCCGAACAATTACGCAGTTTAACTCAGATTTTAATCCCTATGCGATCGGATGGTTTACGTTTACCGAAGCATTAGTTAGGGTTTGCGCCAAAAAGTTTGTAGGATGGGTTAGCGGTAGCGTAACTCATGCGGGTGTTGGGTTTCATTCTTCAACCCAACCTACGTTCTCTAGAAGACTTATAACCAATTTTCTTGAGACTTCTCTGCCATTTTCTCTAGACAAAATATAATAAATATTAGTGATGGCATGACCAGAAATATATCCTTGAGTTTTACCTGTCTTAACTGTATTGAATGCTTGTACAGATGCTGGAAAATGTGGTTCACGCTTACCCAAAACATCTAGCAATACATCACTATCGAATAGGACTCGTTTCACCGATACTTCTCCACTAAATAATCAATATATGATTCTTTTGGGTCTTCTGTTCCTAAATCAACAACCCCCACTAAGTCTCTTGTCCAAGGATCAAGATCGCTTAAATCATCTGTTAGGGAATGAGAGGTAGTTTCTGAGGATACATTCTTAGGATTAAATCGCTCTTGAATTCTTAAAATTATTAAACTACTATAAGCTCTCAATTGGGTGACTAAAGATTTGTCAGTATCTTGGAAATATTCGGTTATAGTACGATTAGAAACCGATAGAGCATTTTTAGCTCCCTGGTAAATTTGCTCTAGTTCTGAATCGGCAAACATATCAATAAACACATCTATCGTTTCTGAGAGAAGGCGTGAACCTTCCACCACTCTGATTAAATCGGCTTTTTCTTCACCAGTCTTTCCCTCATTGATCTGAGCAAGGCCGATAAATAATTGATTATAGGCAATTACTCTATCGGTAAATTCATTGATAATCTCAATCAAATTTATTTCTGAATCCTCATCTCTATACTGTTTCCATACCTGAAACCATAATTTATCAATTTGATAAAATATATCGGCTCTTGCTTGATAAGTTTTAGAGTTATCCATAACTCGATCGAGCAAAATCTCAGTTTCTTGTAGTAAATTATCCAGTATGATTCGATCAGAATCGGTAACAATTTGATCAAGTTTATCTGTAATATCTTGCAGATTTTCTAACAAAAATTGTCCTAAATTTTCCCGTTCGACTGAACTTGGCAGACTATTCATCGTATTTACCTCCCCTAAGACTGACGATCAAAAAGAAATGAGTAGCCAAAATCATCAGCCTTAAACGTCCATTGTAACAATTTTGGGGTCTAAATCCTGTTTAAAAGGTATAGGAGAGGGGGAATTATAAATTATGAAGTGGGGAAGTGGGGAAGTGGGGAAGTGGGGAAGTGGGGAAGTGGGAAGAATAAATAAAAATAATCTCCTGTCTCCTGTCTCCTGTCTCCTGTCTCCTGTCTCCTGACTCGGAGACTACTGACTCCGTACTCCTCAATCTAACATCTGTCAGCAATTGAGGAATTGAGAAATTGGGGATGAGATGTTAGTACAATCGGGGAATAGTAAAAGAAAAACCCCTATTGCTCATGAGTCAAAATCCCAATTCTTCCTCGCGACCACTGCAGCCGCTGCCGGTTCCCTCCATCCCGATACCTCCCTCAGAGTTAATCACGGAAATCAGCATGGGGATAAATGAAGAAATGACCCAACAGGTGGCGACACCGACCAAAACCGTGCAGAATATGCCGCAAAATGGTCAAATTGCCGCCCCACGTCCTCCCCAAAATCGCGCTCCCAGTCAGGCTGCTTCTCCCCAAACCCCACCCCGGCCGGGTCGCGCTCCCAATCAACCCACCTTAGAACATTTGATCCGGATGGCCTTTGATCGGGGTTATTCGGACG
The DNA here is from genome assembly GCF_027531875.1 of Microcystis sp. LE19-84.1B. Classification (NCBI taxonomy): domain Bacteria; kingdom Bacillati; phylum Cyanobacteriota; class Cyanophyceae; order Chroococcales; family Microcystaceae; genus Microcystis; species Microcystis sp. LE19-84.1B. The sequence continues at coordinate 4,466 of NZ_JAPZSR010000143.1, forward strand.
TTCACCTAGGAGTTGGAGAAAAACCCCGGATGCGGGATCGTGGTGAAATGATTATTCTCAACTATCCTGAAATTGACATCAACACTTTTTATAGTTGGTTACGGGAAATCCTAGGAGAAGAAGAAATCCTTCGCTTTAAAAAAGACCTAGAATTTGACGGTGCAACTCAGTACGAATTCGCTAGGGTGCGGATTAATATCTTTGAAAGTCTGCGCGGTCCTGGGATGGTTTTGCGTCTAATTCCCCTGAAAATCCTCACTATGGAACAATTGGGCTTACCGGCTGTGTTCCGGAATGTGTGCGATGTGCATAAGGGATTGATTTTAATCACCGGTCCGACGGGTTCAGGGAAATCCACCACCCTCGCAGCCATGATCGATTACATCAATAAAGAACACCCCAAACATATTATCACCATCGAAGACCCGATCGAATTTGTCCATCAAAGTCGTCGCAGTTTGATCAAACAACGGGAAGTGGGAATACACACCCATGAGTTCGATAATGCCCTAAAAGCCTCTTTGCGGGAAGACCCGGATATTATTCTGGTGGGGGAGATGCGGGACAAATCCACCGTTAATACGGCCCTGAAAGCTGCCCAAACCGGTCACTTAGTCATGGGAACCCTGCACACCAACAGTGCCGTTAAAACTCTGGAGCGGATTTTAACTCTTTATACCGCCGAGGAACGGGAATCGATGCAAGTGGCGATCGCAGAATCCCTGGTTTGTATTATTTCCCAGGGTTTATGTCGTACCACCGACAGTAAACGGACTGCTTTTCACGATATTCTCGTCAACACAGAAACCGTCAAAGATTACATTTGCAGCGGCAAAAATGACGAAATTCTCGAATTAATGAAAGATGGCGAATACCATGGCATGATTACCACTAATCAATCTCTGTTTAACCTCTATCAAGAGGGACGGATTAGCGATGAGGTCGCCCTGGAAATGTCCCCGGTTCCCAATGAAATGGCGATGATGCTGCGGGGTAGAATCTAGAAAAACCCTGAAGGAAATCCTTGAGGGGTCAAGAGTTGAGTAGTCTAGAAAAATAGAAGCTCCTATTGATTCCCTAGGGGAACCCCTCAAGTGACCACTTCCGCGATTGTGTTGCCCGATATTTTTAAAGGCATCGCCCTGTTTACCCCCGGGGGCGACCTGATTTACTGTATCGATCCTGATAAACAAACTCATTGGCATCTGAATCTCTGTGCTGCTCTCCAGTCCGCTTTAGGGTTGCCAGAACCCCCCCATTTTTTAGTTCCTAGTTTTACTGCTACCATCGATCGCTGGCGAGATCCCTACAGTCACCGTATTCATACTAGAGCCGAAGTCTATCCCCTGGTCCGTCGCTATCAGCCTTTATTAAATGCTATTTTCGCCACGGATGATCGAGCTTGGTTTACCGTACCTTGGCAGGAACAATCCTCTAATCCCACTATCTTAGAAACCTATCGTCAGCAGTTTCCCCAACTTTGGCAATCCCACGATCTGATTCTCCGTTATCAGGAGCGCCCGCCAACCACTTCAGGGATTACTGCTGACTCTGACTATACTAATCCTAGTCCCAAGGGTTATGTTTTGCGGTTATTTGTCTCCGGTAATAATGCCAATACTAAACACACCCTAGAATCGATCCATCAGCTTCTAGAGCGAGAATTACACCATCCCTATACCCTGAAAGTGATCGATATCTCTAAGCATCCAGAACAAGCGGAATCTAATCATGTCTCTGCTATTCCCACTTTAGTCCGGGTTTGGCCGCAACCGGTGAAACGCATCATCGGCGAATTTGAGGATTTACCGCGAGTATTACAGATTATCGCCACCGCTTAGGGGTTAAAGACTTCTGACTCAATCCCTCGCCACCATTCGCCCAATTTCATTAAGTCTTGCTGAATATCATCCAATTCTTGAATATATTCCTGTTGGGAAAGACTGGCGCGACGTTCTTGCAGTTTTTTGAGACGCAATTGCACCAACAGCCAAGGCTTAGAAATACCGTTAGTTTCTTCAATATAGCGAGCAATGTCCTGACTATCCATAGTTTTTACCGTTATTGTCCTATATTTTGTCAAATTAAGCCGAGACTCCTTTTTTTACTTGCAGAAGATTATGTTTGATTTTAGCCACTATTACCCCTACGCCGAATTAGTTTCTTTCCTCAAAAACCTAGCCTCATCCTATCCTAATTTAATTAGCCTCACCTCGATCGGTAAAAGCTACGAAAATCGAGATATCTGGTTAACTACCCTCACAAATCAAGCCACAGGCCATTATTTAGAAAAACCTGCCTATTGGATCGATGCTAACACCCATGCGGGGGAAGTAACAGGCTCTGCCGTCGCTCTCTACACTATCTCCCATCTTTTGCGCCAATACGGTCATAATTCCCAAATTACCAGACTTCTTGACCATTACACTGTCTATATTTTGCCGCGATTAGCCGTGGATGGAGCGGAAAAATATCTCACTACTCCCTATCTGTTACGATCGAGTATTCGCCCCTATCCCCACACGGATGAGAAACCGGGGCTATATCCTGAAGATATTAACGGCGATGGTTTAATCCTACAAATGCGCCAAAAAGATACCTGTGGCGCTTGGAAAATTTCTGAACAAGATCCTCGCATTATGGCGCGTCGCGAACCGGAGGAATTTGAGGGAACTTTTTACACTTTGCTCACCGAAGGTTTAATCCGCGATTACGATGGCTATAATTTTACCACTGCCCCCACCCTAGAGGGCCTGGATTTTAACCGCAATTACCCCGTTTATTGGGTTCCTGAAGGGGAACAACAGGGGGCCGGAGATTTTCCCTTTTCCGAGCCAGAAACCCGTGCAGAAGCCGAATTTTGGGCAAATAACACCAATATTAATGGCTTCGTTACCTATCATACCTATTCAGCAGTCATGTTGCGTCCCTATAGCACCCATCCCGATGAATATTTCCCCGTGGAAGACTTAGAAATGTATAAATATATTGCTGACAAGGGAAAAGTAATGACTGGTTATGAATGCGTTTCTGTCTATCACGATTTTCGTTATCATCCCAAAGAAGTGACTAACGGTGCCATGGATGATTACGGTTACGATCATTTTGGTTGGTATGGTTTTACGGTGGAGTTATGGGATGCACCCACCCAAGCGGGAGTGAAAAAAGATGATTATATTCAATGGTTTCGCTGGCATCCTTTGGAAGATGAATTGAAGTTACAGCGTTGGAATGATGAGAATTTGGCGGGAAAGGGTTTTATTAATTGGCAAAGTTTTGATCACCCCCAATTGGGAGATGTGGAAATTGGCGGTTGGGACTTTAAAAATGTCTGGCAAAATGCCCCAGAAAAGTATTTACCAGATTTATGTGAGAAACAATGTCAGTTTACTATTGCCCATGCTTTAATGTCACCTCTTTTAGCTATCTCTCGTCTTGATCTGAAGTCGGAGGGAAATGGTATTTATCATCTGGTTTTACAGTTAGAAAATCAGGGATTTTTACCCACTTATACCAGTAAAAAGGCACTGGAAAGAAAGATCGTTCGTCCCATTCAAGTCAAGTTAAATTTAGCCGATGAGGTGAGTTTAATAGTGGGAAAATTAGAGCAGGAAATCGGTCACTTAGAAGGGCGATCAAATAAAGTATATAGTAGCCTCGCTCATGGTTTAGATTATCGCTGTACGGTGGAATGGGTGATTAAGGGAGTTTCTGGTCAAGAAATCGAGGTTATCGCTATAGCTGAAAGAGCCGGAACAGTCAGACAAAAAGTAATTTTATAGAGCTATTTTGTTCGATAAAATTGTGAAATAAGTCTCGTTAGATTCCGTGGGTAAAACTCGTAGTTTTTGGCTGCGAAGATCTGGTTCTAATCCCAAAGCTTCTAAAGGAATTACTCCTAATAAATTGTTTTGACCTCCAGGTAATTCCAAACATTCAAAAGTCCCTTCCCGTCCCGCAATAATCAAGGTAGCATCGCGAAAAATTCTCGCTTTTCCTATCCCTTTAGCCGTAGCCACATCTACTTCTTTTAAAAGCTGTAAACCCAAGCGGGAGATTACTTCCGGCACCAGACAAAGAGTAGTTGCTCCCGTATCCACCAAGACATTTTCTAGGGTAAGAGAGCGAATTTGTTCCGGAGAAATTACAGCCGCCGCCGCTAAAATTTGATCGGCGCGATTGATCACTGTAATGCTGGTGTAAATTTTGCCCATATCTTCTGTAATAATTGCTGGCTCAACCATAATACTACCCTCAATTCTACCCCTAAATTATACCAGAATAACTGCTAACAACAATCTTTATTAATTTTAATTATTAATCCGGCCATCGGGCATAATTGCACCGCGGAAGTTAACTCCCATCAGATTAGCACTCATTAACTCGGCACGAGTTAGATTAGCATTACTTAAATCGGCACCGGTGAGATTTGCTCTAGCAAAGAAAGCATCGATTAAGTCAGCTTCGCTGAAATTAACTCCTGAAAGATTAGCCCTTCTTAAGTCAGCATGATTCATTCTTGCTGCTTGAAAATTAGCTTGACTAAGATTAGCTCGATCAAATTTTATTTGAGTCATAATTGCACTATGGAAATTTGCCTGCATTGCTTCCGTATCGGTCATTTTTGAACGCACTAAATTGGCTCCCGCTAGATTTGCCCCCACTAAATGCGCCCCGATTAAATTAGCATCAGTAAGTAAAGCATCTTGGAGATTAGCATTAGTTAAATCCGCTTTTCTGAGGTCAACATTGCACAAATTAGCCTCCTTTAAATTGGCTCCTACTAGATTTGCACGCACCAGATCAACCCCTTTCATATTAGCCCCTTGCAGGTCGGCGCGATAGAGATTAGCACTTTGTAAATTAGTGTTATGATTTTTCTTTTCCTGACGCATATTTGTTCCCCGCAAACAAGCACCAGTGAGGTTAGCACCACTTAAATCAGCCCCCCGTAAATCCGCCCCGATTAAGTTAGCATCAAGTAACGTCGCTAGGGTTATATCGGTATCACGAAGATTAGCACCTTGTAGCAGCGCTCCGTGTAAATTGGCACTGCGTAAATCTGCCCCATTTAAGTCAGCTTGGTTGAGACTAGCACCGCTTAAATTAGCTGTCACAAGATTAGCTTGAGCGAGATTAGCCCGGTTAAGATAGGTAAAGAGAAGATTGGCTCCGTGCAGATCTGCTTCATTTAAAACAATGCCAATTAAGTCAGCACCAACTAAATTAACTCCGGGTAATTTTAAGCCACTAAATTGAGTTTCTCCTGCGGCATAACGTTCAATTAATTCGTTGGGTTTCATAGGTAGAATGTCCAGATAAATTTGGGTAAAAAATTAAAGAATTTTTTGTAAAGTTTGCACCAGAATACTGGCGGTTTGAACGTTAGCATCCGTATCCATTTGGGTTTGAGCAATATTGTATAGTTGAATTTCGATATCCTTGAGAGATTTCCCACTTTCGATGAGTTGTTGTAGTAAATCTTCTAGGGTATAACTTCGCAGAGTTGACCAATCTTGACCGCTCCGATCCCAAGGATGAAATAGGAGCGAGAAAATCAATATTTTGGCTCGTAAAGGATTAGCATACTGGAAAATTTCTAAACGAATTTCAAAGGGGTCGTAGGCGGGAATTTGTGGGGAATTACTGGGGTTGTTATTTGAGGAAGCTGGCTCGGCAAAGGGCAATTCCATGACTAATTGCGGTTCATTTAGATTGATGCTCGAAGAGGAAAAATCCACAGGTTCACTTCTAGAGGGGGAGAAAGATGTGGTTTTAGCCGCAGAATCAGAATCATTCTTTAGATGAACTATTTGAGTGTTCAAGATTTGACTTTTTGACTCATTATCCTCTTCTTCGTCATCGTTATGAGTATCGTAGAGAGGCTCTAGCTCGGTAAGAATAATATCGGCTAGGGCTAGGTAGAGAGCTTTTTTATTAATATTTTTGGCAACTTGCTTGAGAGTTTGTCGCAAGCTTAGGAAATTGGACTTGTTTCGCTGAAGTTCTAAAACAATATTTTTTAAGCCATAATTATTAATCACCGCTTGATCGTTTTCCCAACGATTTTTACAAGCGGCAAACATTAATTTTTGAATTCTCGCCGTCTCTCGATGATTTTCTAGGCTACTAACCACCTGTCTTAATAAATTATCTTCCTCGTTGTTGACATCATTATTAACGTTGGTGAAGCTAGGGTTAACTTCCGGTTCCACTGGTAATAATTGATTGTCGTAGGCGGCAGCAATATTACTATATAATTGACTGATTTGCTCGATAATAACCGTTGCTACTCCCAGATAAACTTTAGGACGATTGAGGGTTTTAACTAACTTATAAACAGAAAAACTTAATTGTTCTTTACTTGTTTTAAGTTCCACTAACTCCTTCACCAAGTCTTCCATAGCCACACTGTTCAAAATATTAGGATCATTTTCCCAAGATTTTTTACAGATACAAAAGATTAATTTTTTGATCCGTAATTTTTCTTCGTGGCTGTCGAGATAGCGAACTACGTCATTAAAAACTTCGATGGATAATTGCATAGTAACCTCTGATCCGAGAAAGGAGCCAGCTCTCGCACGCCTCCTCTACTATAGCGGTATGCTATTGGCCTCTCGCAAGTCAGCTTGCCAGAATATATAAGTTATTCCGGCTCTTCTGGCACTCGAAGATATTCTAGCCTAAAAGCGTGGAGCTATTCAGTTGGGTTTGCTGGATCTGGTCCCTAAAATTAGCAAACGATTATTTTTTCGCCTTGCTCGTTTTTAGTACAAATGTTTGAGTAAAATCGGAGTAAAGTCTTTAGGTTTAGGCGATTGATGCCCGATAGGGTTAGAGTAATCAGGGAGAAACTGATTTATCGAGAGGCCATATCATCCTATGCTAGAACTCTACCAATTTGAATTATCTGCCTATTGTGAGAAAGTCCGTCTCATCCTCGACTATAAAGGTCTTGCCTATAAAAAAAGGGACGTGGTGCCAGGGGTGGGACAATTGGAATTATTCCGTCTTTCCGGACAGCGCCAGGTCCCGGTCCTCAAGGATGGTGATACTTATATCGCCGACTCGACCGAGATTGCTTTTTATCTCGATCGCAAGTATCCTGAAAAACCCATTATCCCCACAGATCCCCTCCAACGGGGTCAATGTTTATTAATCGAAGAATGGGCCGATGAATCCCTGGGATTAAAAGGAAGAACCGCTTTTCTCGGCGCTTTTGCCCAAAATCAAAACTTTCGTACCGCCTTTTTACCCCGGGAAACTCCCGATTTTATGCGCTTGTTGCTGGGTTCTATGCCAGGGGAATTAATTGATATTTTGGGGGCGGGTGTAGGTCTGGGAAAAGATGCTATCAATACGGCGAAAAAAGGGCTACAACAGGATTTAGAGGCTTTGAACCTCATTTTAGCCAATCGTCCCTATTTAGTCGGGGATCAGCCCAGTTTAGCCGATTTAGCCGTGGCGGGATTAAGTGTACTGCTTCAGTTTCCCCAGGGTTCCTATCTCAACTTACCCAGGGAATTGCAAGGCAAGGGAATCCCAGGGTTAGCCGATAATAGCGCCTACGAGGGCTTTTTTGCCTGGCGCGACCGTCTTTATAGTCAATACCGTCAAACTATCACTCCGGGAAGTTCCACCCCTCCTATCGATTCCCCCAACTCCATCCAGATTGAATAGCAGCCCTTGACTAGGGTGGTGGGGCTTTTCAGTGATCAGTAAACAGTAATCAGTGATATGAATTAGGAATTAGGGACTGGGGAGCAGGGAGCGGGAATTAGGAATTAGGGACTGGGGAGCAGGGAGAATAAATAAAAGCAATCTACTGATTACTGATCACTGATTACTGATTACTGTTAAGATTCCCGTAAAACGTAGCCGACACCGCGCACGGTATGAATGAGGCGTTTTTGACCACCAGCCTCCATCTTCAGGCGTAAATAGCGAATATATACCTCAATAACGTTTGATTCTCCTTGAAATTCGTCTCCCCAGACATTTTCGAGAATTTTATCCCTCGATAATACTTCTTTGGGGTGAGTCATGAGGTAGCGCAGCAGTTCAAATTCCTTCATCGTCAACTCAATATTTTTGTTTTTATAGGAGAGACGACGACTGGCTAAATCTAATACTAAGTCACCGAAACGCAATTGTTCGTGGATAATTTCCAGAGGTTGCAGGTAAAAACGGATTAATTTGAGAAAAGATGGCGAATTATAGGGTTTGAGAAAATAATCGTCGGCTCCCGCTTCCAAACAGGCGAGACGTTCTTCTAGGGTTTCTTGAGATACTAACAAAATAATATAAACGCGACTTCCCTGGGAACGTAAACGACGACAAAAATTCACACCAGCCTCCGCCGCCAGGAAGCGATCGAGTATAATCATCGCTGGCTGCCAACTTTCCACTTCTGGGAAAGCCAGATCAAGGCTAGGCACGATTAGAGGGGGATAACCTGCTTCTTTCAAGTCTGCACTAGCTAGTTTAGCCATATTCTCCTCAATTCCCACCAAGAGAATCGAAGAACTCGGGACGGATGTACTCATGAGTCGGCAGCGGTAAAGAAATAGGAAAGATAGGGGGGGACTAGCTAATTATAGTTAATTGATTCTCGCCCGACCGATTTGAGATAAAAAAGTTAATGCTGTGGTGCGTTGGACAAAATTACCATTGACAGACCAACCGGTCACTCGATCGGGGGACGACCAAAGGCTAAGATGGTCCACAGGCGGATCCGCATAAAAATTTTCTCCACCACTACCCAGTAAACAGGAACTCCAATGGGTAAAATAATCGTGACTCAGGCGATAAATGGGAAAATTACCGATTAATGGCACTCCCCACCCGTCTAGAGCTATTAAAGCTCGAATTGTCGCCCCTTGAGCTTGCCAATAATGAGCTAAAGCGATCGCATTTACCACCCCCGCACTAAACCCAATCAAGGTTAGAGCTTCTCCCGGTGAAAAAGCTTCATTTAAGCAAGAAAAAGGCGAAATAATAATATAGGGACTTAATTTGACCGATTTGCTCCCCAGATGTCCTAAAAAATCCTCGGTCAATCTAGAATCATGAAAACCCGTACAAATTACCAAAGACATAAAATTAAGTAAAAATCTATGAGGGGTCAGTTATCAGTTATCAGTTATCAGTCATCAGTCATCAGTCATCAGTCATCAGTCATCAGTTTTTTCTCCCTGCTCCCCTACTCCGTCTCCCCACACCCCACATCCCACATCCACTTCCCCACTTCCCACTCTGCCATAACTACTCCTACATACTTTCTGCTTTTTGTCAAAAAAACTTTTTTTTTGCAATAAAACTACACAAAAAAAAGATCATCGTTGTGGGTGAAATTGACTCATTTACCCGTCTTAATTAGGATCACCTTCTAGGTGTGGCAAGGGTTTCAACCTTTGCTGCCCAAAAAAGCACAAGATAACCCATTATGAAATTCAGTAAAATCGCTGTAACCATGATAACATCGTTGTTAAATAAAAATCTTTCTCAATTAATTCTTAAGAATTTGTAAATATTGCGGAATGTTAATTTAAATATTCTCAAGTTTTTGGAGTCAATGAATAATTTTTGCTTATCTTTGTCGAACATTGAGTCAGGAGTCAGTGATCAGTGATCACTGATCAGTTATCAGTTATCAGTTATCAGTTAAGTAGTCATGCAAAATTAATTACCTGCCCGATCGAGCTAAAACCCTTACGGGGCAATGATCGTCATGTGTAAATAATTTTGCCTAGGTACTTATCAGTTATCAGTTATCAGTTATCAGTTATCAGTTATCAGTTATCAGATGTGAGTTATCAGTTCACTGATTACTGTTTACTGTTTACTGGACGGCTACGCCGTGCCTTTGGCAACACTGAAAAAAGCTTCTCCCCACTTCCCCACTTCCCCACTTCCCCACTTCCCCACTTCCCCACTTCCCCACTTCCCCACTTCCCCACTTCCCCACTTCCCCAATGGCCAATCAAGGTTGGATTTATCGAGATAAAATTAGCAAAAATCAGGCAGGATTAAGCTTATTAGCTTACTATGCGGGGAAATATCCCCATTCTAGCCCAGAAGAATGGCTCGATCGCATTTTATCAGCAGCAATTCTAGTCAACGGTAGTCCCGCTGGCCCCGATACAGTCTTAGAAATCGGGCAGCAATTGACCTATCAGCGCCCGCCTTGGACAGAACCGGATGTACCGCTCTTTTTTGAGCGACTCTACGAGGATGCCGAGGTGTTAGTGGTGGCGAAACCTTCGGGATTACCCGTGTTAGCGGGGGGTGGATTTCTCGAACATACTCTTATCCATCTGGTACATCAGCATTATCCCGAGGTCACTCCCTATCCAATCCATCGTCTTGGTCGCGGCACGTCGGGCCTAGTCTTAATGGCGAAATCAAAGCCCGCTAGAGCTAAATTAAGTCAACAGATGCGAGAGGGGAAAATTACCAAAATATATCGAGCTTTAGTGGGTCGGGGCGACATACCAGATAATTTTACTATTAATCAAGCGATCGGGAAAATCGCCCATCCCATCTTAGGCTACGTTTACGGTGCGCTCGCAGATGGGTTATCGGCCCGCAGTGATGGTCGAGTCTTAAAAAAACATCCCGATAGTACCCTATTAGAAGTAGAAATTTTTACGGGCAGACCCCATCAAATTCGCATTCATCTGGCCTTTTTTGGCTATCCCTTAATCGGTGATCCCTTGTATGGCGTGGGAGGATTACCGCGACCGGATGCAGTCCCGGGAGATTGTGGTTATTATCTCCATGCCAATCAAATACTTTTCAATCATCCCAGTACAGGGGAAAGAATCTCTATTTGTTGTCCAGCGCCGCCGGAATCAGTTATCAGTAATCAGTTATCAGTTCACTGAGAAAACTCCCCACACCCGACACCCGACACCCGACACCCGACACCCCACTCCCCACACCCGACACCCGACACCCGACACCCCACACCCCACTCCCCACACCCGACACCCGACACCCCACACCCCCGATGTCGGGGGGGTTGGGGGGGTCACACCCGACACCCCACACCCCACACCCGACACCCTGCCCCCAGGAAAAACTTTTTCAGCAGACCCTATTTAAAACCCCCCAAGCTCGATCGCCAGAGTCACTAAAAGACCACTTCGGTAATCACACCCTCAATTGCCCCGAAGCGAGAGCGAGAACCTAAGACAATTCGATACAATATTGTCAACAAGCATTAAGCGATTTAAACTATCGATCGAAGGTAAAAGTCCCGAAGTTATCGAAATCTAGGGGGAGACAAAAACAAGCATGGGTAGAGTAGTAGGCATTGATCTAGGGACAACTAACTCCGTCGTCGCCGTGATGGAAGGCGGAAAGCCAGTGGTCATCGCCAACTCGGAGGGCATGAGAACCACCCCTTCTGTGGTCGGTTTTAATAAAGATGGGGAGTTAGTGGTCGGTCAAATGGCCCGGCGACAAGGGGTACTCAATCCCCAAAACACCTACTATGGAGTCAAACGCTACATAGGTCGTCGCTACTCGGAATTAAACCCCGAATCGAAGCGCGTCCCCTACACCATCCGCCGGGATGAGATGGGCAGTATCAAAATTAAATGCCCCCGTCTGCAAAAAGAATTCGCCCCCGAAGAAATTTCCGCCCTAGTTTTACGCCGATTAGCCGAAGAAGCCAGTCGTTATCTAGGGGAAGAAGTGACCGGGGCCGTCATCACCGTCCCCGCCTATTTTAATGACTCCCAACGTCAAGCCACCCGGGATGCGGGCCGAATTGCCGGGTTAGAAGTGCTGCGGATTCTCAACGAACCCACCGCCGCTGCCCTAGCCTACGGTCTCGATGAACAGGAAAGCAAGAAAATCCTCGTTTTTGACCTGGGAGGCGGTACTTTTGATGTTTCTATCCTGGAAGTGGGTGACGGCGTTTTTGAGGTGAAGGCCACCAGTGGCGACACCCAATTAGGCGGTAATGATTTCGATAAAAGAATCGTCGATTGGTTAGCCAATCAATTTTTGGAACAGGAAGGCGTGGAGCTGCGCCAAGACCGGCAAGCCTTACAAAGACTCACAGAAGCGGCAGAAAAAGCCAAAATTGAACTATCTGGGGTCAGCGTCACCGATATTAATCTACCCTTTATCATCGCCACGGAAGACGGACCCAAACACATCGAAACTCGCCTGAGTCGGTCCCAATTTGAGGAATTATGCGGCGATTTAATCAGTCGTCTCCGTCGTCCTCTCAAACGGGCCCTTTCTGATGCCGGTTTGTCCCCCGTCCAACTAGACGAAGTGGTACTGGTGGGCGGTGGCACGCGGATGCCGGTGGTGAAGGATTTAGTGCGGAGTTTTATCGATAGGGAACCCAATCAAAATGTTAACCCTGATGAGGTTGTAGCGGTCGGGGCGGCTATTCAAGCGGGAATTTTGGGCGGCGAGGTCAAAGACGTGCTGCTCCTCGATGTGACCCCTTTATCGTTGGGTTTAGAAACCATCGGCGGTGTGATGAAAAAGTTAATCCCCCGCAATACCACTATTCCCGTTCGCAGATCTGACCTTTTTTCCACTTCCGAAAATAATCAAACTGTGGTGGAAATTCATGTTTTGCAGGGGGAAAGGGAAATGGCCAGCGATAATAAATCCCTGGGACGTTTTAAATTAACCGGTATCCCCCCCGCACCCCGGGGCATTCCCCAAGTGCAGGTGTCCCTCGATATCGATGCTAACGGCATTCTACAAGTCACCGCTAGGGATAAAATGACTGGACGGGAGCAAAGTGTCACCATTCAAGGCGCTTCTACCCTCAGCGAAGGGGAAATTAACCGCATGATTGGCGATGCTGCCCGATTTGCCGAAGCAGATCGTACCCGTCGCGAAAAGGTCGATAAACGCAATCGCGCCCGCTCTCTGGTGGATCAAGCCCAACGACGCTTAAAAGATGTTACTCTCGATTTTGGTAATGAGTTTACCCGTTCCTATCGTCGTCAAATTGAGTCTTTGAGTACGGAAATTATCGACGCTTTGGAGAAAAATGATGACCGTCGCATTGATCGCGCCCAAGCAGACCTACAGGATGTTATCTATGAATTAAATCGCGAGGTACGGCTACAATACGACGAGGAAGACGAGGGCTTTTTTAGCGCTATTCGCAAGACTTTTACCGGGGATAAGGAAGATGAGCTTCCATCTGAACCGCGTCGCGATCGTTATCGTCAGGATTATCGTCCCACTACACCGGGTTATCAAAGTGATTATCGACCCAATTATTCGGCTAATCAAGATAGTTATCGCCCCCGCAATCAGGACAATTACTATAATGGCCGCGATAGCGATTGGCAAAGTCCCCCCCCTTCGGAGGAAAAAAGTTATAACAATAGTAAAAGTAACCGCAGCGGCGGCAATCGTTCCCGCAATATTCCCCCCCAAAATAACTGGGATGATGAGGATGATGATTGGTTTTAATCAGTGAGCAGTAAACAGTGATCAGTAATCAGTGAAAAGACAGTGGGAAACTACTATTTAATACTGCTCACTTAAAACTCAAATCTGATAACTAATAACTGATAACTGATAACTGATAAGTGGGTGGGTGGAATTAAATATAAGATGAACGTAGGTTGGGTTGAAGCATGAAACCCAACGCCCGATTATGTTAAGCTACCGCTAACCCATCCTACAAATAATTGTGCCTCCCTACTTAACTGATGACTGATAACTGATAACCGATAACTGATAACTGATAACTGATAACTGATAACTGAATATATGCCACAATTAGTTAATTATTATGATGTTTTAGGAGTATCTCGCACGGCTACCAGTGACGAGATCAAAAAGGCTTTTAGACGACTAGCGCGCCAATATCATCCTGATGTTAATCCGGGGGATAAATCGGCCGAAGAAAAGTTTAAAGATATTAATGAAGCTTATGATGTTCTCTCCGATGAAGAAAAACGGGTTGAGTATAATCGTTCCTTGACGGGGATTAAGCGCCGCGGGATACGTCCGGGGGAAAAAGCCAATAGTAACGGTAATGGAAAAATCCCCCGTACAGAACAGGATTTATGGAAGTTTAGAGATTTTAATAACCTTAATACTAAGCGCGCTAAAATTGCCTCCTCTCCCCGTTTAACTCGTCGAGATGTGGAGGCAAAATTAACTTTACCTTTAGAGAAAGCCTATCAAGGTGGCAGACAAAGAATTCGTCTGGAAGATGGTAGATCAATAGAGGTAGATATGCCGGCAGCCATGATCGATGGGCAGAAAATTCGTCTCAAAGGTCAGGGTATTGAAGGGGGTGATTTATATTTAAAAATAACTATCGCTAGGCATCCCTTTTTTAAGATTCAAGGTTCCGATATTGTCTGTCAAGTACCGATTACTCCTAGCGAGGCAATTGTGGGCGGTTTTGTGGAAATTCCCACAATTGACGGGTTAGTTAAAATGATGATTCCTAAGGGAGTTAAAAGCGGTCAAAGATTACGTTTAGCTAGTAAAGGTTATCCCACTTCCCAAGGAGAAAGGGGCGATCAATTAGTGGAAATTATCTTAGTTAATCCTCCCAATCCTAGCCCAGAAGAATTGGAACTTTATCAAAAAATACGGGCGATCGAAACTTTTAATCCTCGTCAAGGTTTATAAAGATTATGCTAGGTGGGTTACGGTCTATTTTTTATTGATCAGAATTCGGTTATCAGTATTCAGTGGTTAGTATTCAGAAGACAGCTTTTTCTCCCTGCTCCCCCGCAATGGCTCGACTGAGCATCGCCGAACGTCGCACACGAAGTGGTCTCCCCACTGATAACTGATAACTGATAACTGAAAAATACCCTTAATTCCTGTCTTTTTATGACAAATATAATTGATACAATTAAACCATTTTATCCTCTAGCTTTCAAGGCTATTCGGGGCAATTTAGAGGGAACACAAAAACAATTATTAAATACTCTGCAAAAAATCGATCGCTCGCGGGGGGAATTTTGGGGACAATGGTTAATCTCCCAATTATCAGAATCCCTCATTTTTAGCGATTCTAGCCTATCGCAAAGCCTCTGGGGGTTAAATTTCCCCAATCCCGTCGGATTAGCGGCAGGATTCGATAAAGACGGTTTAGGGGCAGGACTTTGGCATAATTTCGGCTTTGGTTTTGCCGAGGTGGGTGCTGTCACCCTAGAAGGGCAACCGGGCAACCCAAAACCGAGATTATTTCGTTTACCGAAAGATTTGGCTGGATTAAACCGTATGGGGGCAAATAACCTCGGAGCGCTGGTTCTAGCGGCAACTCTCCAGCAATCTTGGCAACGACAACCCCGACAGATTCCCATCGGTATTAACCTCTGTAAATCGAAAAATACGCCCCTAGAAAAGGCTCCAGAGGACTATTTAGGCAGTTTTCGCTATTTATTCCCCCATGCTGATTATTTTGTCGTTAATGTTAGTTCTCCCAATACTCCCGGTTTGCGTTCCCTGCAAAGTGGGGAACAACTCGATAAAATTCTCGACATTTTACAAACAGAAAATCAAGGCAGAAAACCCCTATTAGTGAAAATTTCTCCTGATTTAGAATGGGAAGATATAAGAACAATTATTGAGTTAGCTTTCTCCTATCAGTTAGCTGGAATTGTCGCTACTAATACCACCACTAAACGCACGGGATTAAAAACCACAATTCTGCCTGAAACTGGTAAACCAATCACTGAAGAAGCAGGGGGAATTAGTGGGCAACCTTTGCGGGAACGTTCCACGGAAGTGATCCGTTTTATCTATCAGCAAACCCAAGGCAATTTACCAATAATTGGAGTGGGAGGTATTTTTTCCCTCGATGATGCTTGGGAAAAAATTACCGCCGGTGCGAGTTTATTACAGATTTATACCGGTTGGTTATACCGAGGACCCTGGCTAGTATCAAATATTTTACAAGGATTAACAGAAAAATTAGAGGCCAATGGGTTGACTAATATTAATCAAGCGGTGGGAATTAATAATGGAAGTCTGCCAAAAATCAAAAATATTCCCTTAGGGAAAGAGTCACGGGACAGTATTAAGGAGTCAGAATAAGCAAAAGAAAGACATTGTTTATTAGGCTCGATGATTAAATAACAATTGTTAATAGAAAGAATCTAGGTCGTGAGCATCCAGCTTTTTTACAATTGTTTACACAAACATTAATAATTATGACAAAGCATCAGTTCTTAAAGAGTTTTTATTCTCAGGTTATCAATCCCTTAATAAAAGCCTTTTAATCTCAAGAGAGAACGTTTTGTTTCCTTGAGATTAGAGGACTAAAAAATTAATGATTGCTTCACATTCTAACCCCAAAAATGTTCTAGCGGCAACACTGCTAACAGTGGGAATTTCCCTAATAAACGTACCGACGGTTTTAGCGCAAGCTCATACTAATACAGGCGGACCGCAGGTGACAGGATTGAATGGTTATGAATATACGCCCCTATTTACAGTGGGTGAAACCATCAACAATTACACTCCCATCGGTATTCTTGATGGAATTGGCGTTATCAATCTAGGAAATGGGACGATTCGTGCCTTGGTCAACCACGAAGTTAGAAATAACCAAGGAGCCTCTTATACCCTGAATCCGGGTACTGCTAACCAGCTTTCCGTGAGAGGAGCAAGAATCAGTTACTTTGACATCGACACCAGTAGTCGTCAAATTATCGGTTCTGGATTAGCCTTCGATAAAATCTACGATCGCTCTTACAATCTAATCACCAGTACCAGTCAATTTGAACTCGCTCCCACCATTGGAGGTTTAGATCGTTTTTGTTCTGGTGCCGCTTTCGGTCGTTATTCCTTCGGTCAAGGGATCGGTTTTGAAGATAATATCTACTTTGCTGGAGAAGAAACCAGCAATGGGACTCAATGGGTTCTCGATCCTACCAATTTCGGTCTCTGGGCTGCCCCAGAAATGGGTCGCGGTGGTTGGGAAAATTGGACAGAAATTGATACAGGTAGAAGTGATCGCATTGCGATGATCGGGGGTGATGA
The DNA here is from genome assembly GCF_027531875.1 of Microcystis sp. LE19-84.1B. NCBI lineage: Bacteria > Bacillati > Cyanobacteriota > Cyanophyceae > Chroococcales > Microcystaceae > Microcystis > Microcystis sp. LE19-84.1B. The sequence goes on from NZ_JAPZSR010000143.1 coordinate 21,470, forward strand.
TACCGAGTCCGCGCCTCTCTATCTCTACATTGGGGAGAAAAACGGAGTCGGAGATGGTAGTTTTCTCGATCGCAATGGTCTCAAACAGGGCAAACTGTATGTTTGGGTAGGTGATGAAGGTGTCGATCCCCGGGACTTTGCTGGTACTGGCAACACCAGCAGTGGACGTTGGGTAGAAGTGGTGAACGAGGGAAGTGGGGTTGGTTTTCTTAATGGTTTTGCCACCGATAGCAATCTTCGGGCCCAAGCGGACGCTTTAGGAGCTTTTTCCTTCTCCCGTCCGGAAGATGTCTCGACTAATCCCAGTGATGGTTCCCAAATTGTTCTTGCTTCCACCGGACGCAGTTCTTTATTCAATGGGGCCGATAGCTGGGGAACCGTTTATATCTTCGATAATAATCTGGTTTTCGATCAAAACGGCAATCTCGACACCGCTGCTTCTAGCGTCAGCGCTCGCATTCTCTACGATGGTAATGATGCGGGTGGCGGTCAATTTAGCGGTCCAGATTTTGGGGTGAGAAGTCCCGATAACCTCGATTGGTCTGATGACGGTACTATCTATATCCAAGAGGACCGTTCTTTCTCTGATTTCGGTCAAACCTCTGAAGAAGAAGCCTCGATTTGGCGACTTGATGCCACCACTGGACGAGCGACACGAGTAGGTCAGATCGATCGTAGTGCTAGTTTACCAGGTGGTCAAACCGACAGCAGCCCCAGTGATTTAGGTAACTGGGAAACTTCGGGGATTTTAGATATTACTGAATTCTTTCCGGGCGCTCGACCGGGAGAAAAAATTCTAATTCTCGACGTGCAGGCCCACAGTGTGCGAAATGGCAGCATCGGCGGTCCCAATAATCTTGTCGAAGGTGGTCAATTAGGTTTATTAACTGTCCAAACCCCGGAACCGACTCTCCTTTTTGGTTTAGGTTTCTTTGGTTTATCTGCCTTGGCATTAAAACGTAAACAACGCTAAAACGATAATTTCTTGTATTGTAGGGGGGTGAAAAAATTCAGCCCCTATTTTTTGTCATTTTTGGTTCTCTTGGATATTGGGTCAAAAAGGTCTAATACTAAATCCGTTGAATAACGCACAGAAAACGGGTTTCTCGGAGAAACCCGTTTTCTACTCATGCACTCATGCAAAAAGGGGAATGAATAATCAGTCTTTAATAACCAGATTTAGTATAATATAGGTTCATAATAACCTTATTTTTTCAAAAAGCTGTACTTTTCAACGAAATTATTATGATTCTGATAGCTTTTTAAGCATCAGAGTTAACAGCAGTAGTTGTAATATTTTTTAAAATAAATATATTTAAAATAAATACAAGAATTCAGAAACAATACTTTTTAATCTAAACTATTTTCTAATAATAGGGATTTTTCTTGTCTGTATTTCTGCATACTTAGTAATCAGAAAATTTTCCATAATCATGTCCATTTTAATGATAAAATCAGCCTTTTATGGTATTCATATCAACAATATTTGATCATTCTAAGCTGTACTGCATTTAAACTGCGTATTAGATATTTTAGTACAAAAGCTCCAACTACTTCCCCCCGCTCCCGTGCAGTCTTAACGAGTAATTTAGATAGTCAACAGCTTAGTACCTCCAGAAGCTATAATAATAGTTAAAGCTTACTAAAGATTAACCAATTCTTTAGAAACTACAACCAGAGACAAATCGATCGCCAAGTATTGAACTTTTTAACCAAACCACAATTCTATGTCAAAAAAATCATTTTTACCCGGTTGTTTAGTCGTCTTAGGACTAACAGCAGTAACCGCAGGAGGTATCTATCTTTATCTACGAGGACAACTACCTTGGCAAAGATTCACCCCCTTAGAATCGGCAAAAGTTATCCCAGAAACTGCTTTCGCTAGTAGTTTTGTCTCCACGGATGCAAAAGCTTGGTCAGTGTTAGCTAAATATGGTACACCAGAATCGCGAACTGCGGTTAGTCAAGGACTAGAAGAATTACAAAAAAATATCTTCACCGATAAGATTGATTATCAACGGGATATCGAACCTTGGATCGGTAGTATTAGCTTTGCTTTCCTTCCCGCAACTACCCCCGGACAATCGGAATTATTAACGGTTATCGGGATCAAAGATAAAATTAAAGCGTCAGAATTCCAGAAAAAACTAGGACAAAAAGTTAATCGCAAAACTAGCACCAGTGACTACAAAGGTATTACAATTACTGCTATAGATTGGCAGGATAACACCACCATTTATACTGCCGTTACTGGCGATTTTTTGTTGATATCCTACGATAAAAAGGTGTTAGAAGCGGCGATCAATACCTACCAAGGACAGCCATCTTTTAGCAGTAAACTGGAAGTGATAAAACTGCTTTCCCAATCCCTCAATCTACCCAATACCCTAGCAACAATTTATATCGATGATTATGCCAAAATATTGGGAGCAGATGCTAATTTATCTCCCCAAAGTCGGCAAGAATTAGCAAAAATTCAGGATATTGTCGCAGGAGTGGGTGTCACCGATACGGGATTACAGTTACAAATGGTGGCTAAACTTGCTCCTGAAACTATTTCTAACCTACCTTCCCCCAGCAGAAATCAAGTTTTAAATTATTTACCCGGAGATACCATCGCACTCTGGAGTGGGAATAATCTTAAACAGGGATGGGAAGAAGCAGAAAAACAGTCCCAAACTAACCCAGAATTACAAGCTTTTCTGCGTCATATCCGTGAGAATTTTCAGATGGCAACCCTTGATGCGGATAAAGAAGTTTTTAACTGGATGGATCGAGAATTTGCTTTCGGAATTATCCCCAACCAGCAAGGGGTGGGAGGGTTAGGTTTTGGGGGAATGATGATCTGGCAAACCGGCGATCAGAAAGCGGCAAAAACTACCCTCGATAGGTTAAATAAATTGGTAAAAACTTTTCCCTTTATCACCATAAAAAACAGTCAAATTTCTGGTCAAGATGTGACTGAATGGAAAGCGGAAGAACAAGCGATTTTAACCTATACTTGGCCTAATAATGATACCCTAAAAATGACCGTCGGAATTCCCTATCAACCCCAATCGAATCAACCGATTAGCAAAAGTGAGATTTTCCAAGCATCGATCGCAAATTTGCCTAAAAATAATCTCGGTTATTTCTTCATCGATGTGGAGCAAATTATCGCTAAAGCAGGGGGAATTAATAATCTTCCTGCCACGGAATTAACCCCGGAAGCAAAGGTCTTTTTAGAATCGGTACGCGGGATCGGAATTACTGCCACTATGCCTGATAAAACCACCAGTAAAATTGATGTTTTATTTTCCCTGAAACAAACTCCCTAAAAAGTAACCGACTAAATAAAGCGATCCACAGAGAATTATCTGACTATCGGCAGATTCTTGGATGGCTTTTTTTAGTCCTAAAAATACATCGGAACAAGTCTCTAGGTGAGATAATTCTGGACAAATTGAAGCCGCTAATTCCGCTAAGGTTTCAGGATTAGCACTGCTATGATCGGGGACGGGAACTAAATATAAACTATCGCCTTTTCTTAATAAAGCTTGGAATATTTCTCGATGATCTTTAGTCGATAAAATTCCCATCACCCAGATAATTTTTGGAGCCTTTAAACTATCTACATACTGCCTTAAACCAATAGCAGCAGCAGGATTATGAGCGCCATCTATTAAAATTTCTCGCTGACACCAATTAACGGTTTGTAAACGTCCTAACCAGCGAGTTTTTGCCATTCCTTCTTGCACGACTTCATCGCTAATTTGCCAACCTTGCTGACGTAAAATATTAACAACAGCGATCGCTATAGCCGAATTAGTTAATTGAAAATCTCCCGCTAAGGATAAAGGATATTCTAATCCTTGATATTTAGCCCGATTATCGGCAATTTTTTCGGCAGCTTCTACCCATACCGTCGGACAATTTAACAGCTTGATTCTCTCCCTAACTACCCCCTGCGCTGATTCCGGTAATTGTCCGATAACTGCGGGACAATTCGCTTTTAATATCCCCGCTTTTTCGCCGGCAATATCGGCAACCGTCGGCCCTAAATTTTGCCAATGTTCCCGACTAATAGAAGTGATGACAGTAACTAAAGGTTGAGCGCAAACATTAGTCGCATCTAATCTTCCTCCTAAACCCACTTCCATCACGGCAATATCCACCTTTTCCCGGGCAAAATACAGCCAAGCAGCGGCAGTAATTACCTCAAATTGAGTAGGACTTTCCTGCTGGGGATCGATAAGCGATTCTATATCTTTAAGCAGGTTTTCTAAAGTCGCAGTTTCAATATTTTCGCCATTAATAGAGATTCTTTCTGTCCAATCAATTAAATGGGGAGAAATATAACGTCCGACTTTGTAACCAGCAGTGCTGAGAATGGAGGATAGATAGGCGCAAACTGAACCTTTGCCATTAGTTCCCGTGACATGAATAATCGGAATTTGATCTTGGGGATTGCCTAAAATCTCCAGCAGATTTTTTATTCTTTCTAAACCGAGATTAACCCCAAAACGCTGAAAAGATTGCAGTAAAGAATCGATAGTCATGAGACCTCTTGCAAAAATCAAAAATCTGACCTTAGGTGAGGAGTCAGTAGTCAGGAGTCAGGAGTCAGGAGTCAGGAGAATTAAGAATGAACATTATTAAATGCTCTATTTAGAGATTTTATGCAATTTTATGCCTATTTTTCTCATTTTTGAACTATCAACAATTAATTATGCAAGAACTCTATGATCAGCAAACTATAAATAATACTAAATCCAGTTATTAAAAACTGATTATTTATTCTCCGTTTTGCCTTTTGCATGAGTAGAAAACGGGTTTCTCCGAGAAACCCGTTTTCTGTGCGTTACTCAGGAGCATCAATCCTACCCGCACGGATGACCCTTTCTCTGGGGGGAAATGTCTAAAGTTTGACTAAAATGCTCGGTTCTTTTTGGATCGGTAAAACATCAAGAGAGTCAATATTAGCGCAGTATTTTAAATCTTCTTGACAGTGGAGACGCAAGAGGCGCTGACCATGACTACAACTGTGGAACATTCCTAAAAGATCATTTTGCCATTGACGATAAAGAGCGATCGAGGCGATCACCTCATCATTACCGATCGCCATTTGCCCCGATTGTTCTTGTAGCGCATTGGCGATCGCTCCAGCACAGGCCGTATCTTCCAAAGAATAACCCCCTTCCCAACCAGAGCCAACAATCCAGACGGTGTCGGGCTGCCTATCCAATAAGTAATTAACCGCAGCTTGCCGATTGATCATAGCCGCAGTGATCACGATCGGGGATTCTTCCACCCTTTGCAGAGCGCGGGTGCCGTTAGTGGTGCTGATAAACAGACGACGACCTTTCATTAAATCAGGGGTACAATCGAGGGGAGAATTGCCCAGATCGCAGCCTTCCACTTTCGCACCGCCTCTTTCTCCTGCCCGGAGACGTTTTTCTGGTTGCCAAGTATCGCTCACCTGCATCAGGGTTTTCAGATCGCTAAAGGTTTGCACTGCTTCTGCACCGGCATTGAGGGCAGTGGCGATCGTGGTTGTCGCTCTTAAAACATCGATAACGACGGCGCAATCGGGTAGAGTATGGACGGGGGTAAGTTCGGGAGTATGATAAATGAAAACCTGCACGAGTTATACCAAGTAAAAAGTAAAAGGGGAAATAAGCTCAACATACCGCCGCTCGGCGTCGTGCTGGCAGAAGAAAGACAAGGCCGATTTTATCACGATGGATGTCAGCTAGTTAAGCTGTTCGTAATTCAAATTGCTTGTTGAGATCAGGCAAGAGGCAATACCCCCCCGATGTCGGGGGGGGCAGGGGGGGTGGGGAGTTGGGGGGCTAATCTCAGAATAAGCGGTTTAAATACGTCTTAGCTTATCACTAGGGTTTGAGATGTTCTCACCCCGGATCGATCGTCATGACGAAATGTTATAATTAATAATTATTATGCCTGCTAACTTCAAGATTCATGTCTGCTAAAGATCGTTTTCATGGTGCAGTGAGAAAAGGATTAGAAAAAGAGGGTTGGATCATTACGGATGACCCTTTAAGGATTGAAGTGGGTGATGTAGAAATGTATGTCGATTTAGGAGCAGAGCAACTGATAGCCGCAGAAAAAGACAATGAAAAGATAGCCGTTGAAATTAAAAGTTTTATCGGTAAATCCAGCATTTCAGAATTTCATACTGCCATTGGACAATTCTTTAATTATCGTGTTGCTTTAGAAGAAAAAGAACCTAAAAGACAGTTATATTTAGCTGTTCCCTTAGATATTTATTATAGTTTTTTTGAATTGCGATTTATTCAAACTGTCGTTAAACGATTTCAAATTTACCTGATTATTTATGATCCGATTGGGGAGGTAATTGTCGCATGGAAAAATTAGAACAATATCGTCACTATGTCAAGCAAGTCATCACTGAATATTCTCAGATAGGTTCATCTAAAGAGCCGATTGAACAACAATTGATTTTTGATACTGTTGGCGATCACTATCAATTGATGTATGTTGGCTGGAAAAATAGACGAAGATATCATGGTTGTGTTTTGCATCTCGATATTAAAAAGGGTAAAATCTGGATACAACATGATGGCACTGAGGTGGGAATTGCCAATGAATTAGTTAATTTAGGTGTTCCTAAAGAAGATATTGTTTTAGCCTTTCATGAACCCCTAGTCAGAGAATATACAGGGTTTGCGGTGGGTTAATCAAAGAGGGCGAATGCAATTCGCCCCTACAATAATATTATTGCGCCAATGGTAGGGGCGCACCGCGTGCGCCCAAAATATCCTATAGATATTTCGACAAAATTGAGATGCACCCAAATTATCCCTATTCTTCTTCCTTCCACACAAAAACCAGAAGAGCCAATTCACCTAACCTAATCATAGCTTAGGCGACAATCAAGATCAGCAAGAGACTTCGATTTTTTTTTACCTTGCTGATCTCTGTATTTCTCTGTTAACAAAACTTAACAATTATCGGCAAAATTTTGCTTGCTTTTATCGGCAGATTTTGAGATAATATTTTTAAAGGATTTTATTCATAATGGGAATCTGTGAGTCCAAAAAAATTTTGCACGGATTTCCATTATAAGAAAAGCATAGCGCAAGTCGCCGGCAAAGTCAAGTCCTTTCCCATTAATTATGGGTTGGCTGAAAAAGTAAGGGCGATCGCTGGTTTAGATACAAGGTTTTTGAGCCACCAGCTTGAAAATCTTGCAGCTGCTTGGCTAAACAGGCCGCCAAACCCCTTATCTCGTCTATATTTCACATTTATTCAGCCAACCCTACCTAAATCTCTGCTGAAGGTGGAGATCAAAGGCTGTTTTAAACTAATGCTTTACTGCGATCGTTAGAATTATCCCCAAAAATTGCCCCTCGTCGAATCAAATCCTGTTTTTGTTCGGGGGTGATCCCCGTTGCATCGATAAAGATAGCGTTTTCAACTTTCGCCCCACTCAGGTCAGCCTTACTCAGTCTAGCCCCACTCAGGTTAGCCCCACTCAGGTTAGCCCCACTCAGGTTAGCCCCCCACAGAATAGCCCCTCTCAGGTTAGCCTTACTCAGGATAGCACCAATCAGGTTAGCCCCACTCATGAAAGCCCAACTCAGGTTAGCCTTACTCAGGTTAGCCCTTCTCAGGTTAGCCCCGCTCAGTTTAGCCTTACTCAGTTTAGCCCAACTCAGGTTAGCCTTACTCAGGTTAGCCCCACTCAGGATAGCCCCGCTCAGTTTAGCCCCACTCAGGTCAGCATCAATCAGGTCAGCCCTTCTCAAGAAAGCCCAACTCAGGTCAGCCTCAATCAGGTCAGCCCAACTCAGGAAAGCCCAACTCAGGTTAGCCCTTCTCAGGTTAGCCCCACTCAGGTCAGCCCCACTTAGAATAGCCCCACTCAGAATAGCCCCACTCAAATCAACTTTATATAGAGTTTTCTTATCGATTGTTCCCTCTCGAATTGCCTTAATTAATTCGGCTTTTTCAATAACTTTTGCATCTGTAGTGAACTCTGCTTTTTTGACGATAATTTCGGGTATATCGTCTGATTTAAGTTCATTGAGAAGGGCTTGCAATTCCCCCGATTGATGTAAATCTGCTAGGTGCTTTAAGCCCTCTTCTGAACCTTCTAAAAATAGCCGAATACTGCCTTTAAGTTTCATAATAGGCTTGATCGTGTTGTCTCTGGCAGTTTCTTGAAGAAAGCTGATAATTTTATCAATTTTCTCTGGTGTCAGGTCGTCTATCCCTACCTCCATAACTAATTCAAGAACTTTATTTGATTGCTGAGGTTGCGGTTTATTGTTATGATCAAATATCTGAGAATTATCTCTATACCTTGTCAAAGCAGTAATCAGATTAGTCTTTCCAATCTTTTCACCTGTTTGCTCTGACAATATTTTAAATAAACTAGAAGCCGCATTCTTGATTGACTGTTCTTCTGTCCTAATTTTAATTTCTTTTGCTAGATCACGATATGTTTTATTCTCAAAAATACCTTTTAATATTTTTGTCTCCACGTCCGTTAATCGCTTTTTTGTATGCTTTTTTTTCAGATAATTAACCAGCATTTCTAATTCAGTCCATGAAATGGTTTTAGTTTCAGTCATTTTTAGTTCATTTATCATCATTGTTTAAGGGCAACAGGACTTAAGATTACTTTTCAGTACCTTGTCAGGTTACTTGAGAGTACCTAAAAAAAGTACCATTTTTAGGACTTTTGAGTAACGACAAATAATCAGATTTTTTTTACTCTAGAGATAGTTCACCTCCTAAGTAAAAGGATTGATGATTATGTATAAATATTGGTTAAAGTACAGAGAATATCTTGTTAGTCTTGCCAAAATTATCAGCACCATATTTGCGATCGCATCATTTCTAGGCTTCTCTTTTCCAGAGAAATTTCAACCTACTCCCTGCCAACCGACGGCAATTGTTGAAACCACGGAAGTTAGCACTAACAATTAGTCAAAGCGCCAAATTCGCCTAACCTAATCATAGCTTAGGCGACAAACAGGATCAGCAAGAGACTTCGATTTTTTTACCTTGCTGATCTCTGTATTTCTTTGTTAACAAAACTTAACAATTATCGGCAAAATTTTGCTTGCTTTTATCGGGAGATTTTGCGATAATATTTTTAAAAGATTTTATTCATAATGGAAATCTGTGGGTCTAAAAAAATTTTGCACGGATTCCCATTATAAGAAAAGCATAGCGCAAGTCGCCGGCAAAGTCAAGTCCTTTCCCATTAGGGACTGGCGTAGAAATAATATCCCAGCCAGAAAATCGCTCCGTAGAAAAACCAGACCAGCCAGATGGCACATTATCAAAGCGCAAGTCCCTAACATCTCGAAGGCTCCCCCCCTACTTAGGGTGATCAGCAAACCTGATCGATCGGAGGGCGCAAGCATTGCGCCCCTACAGTAACGGGTTTTGTCCACAATGTAGGGGCGAACTGCGTTCGCCCAAAAGGTACATTATCAAAGCGCAAGTCCCTTAATTATGGGTGCGAATTTTCCGGAATCAAAAAAGGGGGTTAGTGGTGAGTCAGACCAAATATAGGTTACACTTCATCTTTAATGGGAAACGCTGTTATTCCGTGTAGAGAACATGACTAGACAAACCGCTAATCTCGGACAAACAGGAATTTCCGTCAGTGCCTTAGGAATTGGGACTTGGGCATGGGGAGATAAACTATTCTGGAACTATGGCAAGGAATACGGAGCTAGTCAGGTAGAAGCGGCCTTTAAAGCGGCAGTAGAGGCAGGAATCACCTTTTTTGACACTGCCGAAGTCTATGGACTGGGGGAATCGGAACGACTCTTAGGAAAATTTACGCAAGAGACCGATATTCCCATCGATATTGCCAGCAAGTTTGCCCCCGTACCGTGGCGATTTGGGGCGAATGCGGTGCATAATGCCATTACCGAGAGCTTAAACCGTCTAAAAACCGATAAAATGGCTCTTTATCAAGTACATTGGCCCTTCACCTTCCTAATTAGCCAAGAAACCCTAATCAATGCCCTAGGGGAAGAAGTAAAACGCGGCCGGATTGGTTCCGTGGGTGTAAGTAATTATTCCGCCGAGCAAATGCGTCAAGCAAGCCAGATTTTGGCGAAAAAAGAGGTTCCCTTAGCGGTCAATCAGGTGCAGTATTCGCTTTTGTATCGCAAAATAGAAACTAAGGCAATTTTAGCCACGGCCAAGGAATTAGGTGTCACCATCCTCGCCTACAGCCCCCTCGCTCAAGGACTACTGACGGGTAAATATAGCCCAGAAAGCCAGAATTTGCCCGATGGAGCCAGAAAAGTTGACTCGCGGTTCAAAAAAGAAGGTTTGGAGAAAATAGCCCCAATTTTAAGAGTACTGCAAGAATTGGGCGCAAAATACCAAAAAACCCCCGCACAAGTCGCCCTCAATTGGTTAATCGCCCAAGGGGATGTGATTCCCATTCCGGGGGCCAAAACTGCGGCCCAGGCGATCGAAAATGCCGGGGCCCTAGGATGGAGTTTAGAAGCGCAAGAGGTGACGCAATTAGAACAGATGAGCCGACCTTGGCTGTAAAAATCAAAAGTTTTGATTTTCGATCACCATTCTGGAAAAAGTCTCTAACTTTTTGGTGATCAAGATTAAAACAAGCTACAATCTTTAGATACTGCTGTACTACTTAAGAAAACTGGGGAGAAAATTAATGGCGACAATGACAAGTAATCCCGATCGAGATAAAGCCTTAGGTTTAGTCTTAACTCAAATCGAGCGCAACTTTGGCAAAGGTTCGATTATGCGTTTGGGAGACGCCACCCGGATGCGGGTGGAAACCGTGCCTAGTGGTGCTTTAACCCTAGATATGGCTTTGGGTGGCGGTTTACCGAAGGGCCGTATCGTCGAAATTTACGGGCCGGAAAGTTCCGGCAAAACCACCTTAGCCCTCCATGCGATCGCAGAAGTGCAAAAAGCTGGGGGAGTGGCGGCCTTTGTCGATGCGGAACACGCTTTAGATCCCACCTATTCGGAAGATTTAGGGGTAGATATCAATAATTTACTGGTAGCACAACCGGATACGGGGGAGGCAGCCTTAGAAATAGTTGACCAGTTAGTGCGTTCTTCGGCCGTGGATATCGTTGTCATCGACTCGGTGGCTGCTTTAGTGCCGCGGGCGGAAATTGAGGGGGAAATGGGGGATAATCAGGTGGGTTTGCAGGCCCGTTTGATGAGTAAAGCCCTGCGAAAAATTGCCGGTAATATTGGTAAATCCGGTTGTGTGGTGATTTTCCTCAACCAACTGCGGCAAAAAATCGGTGTCACCTACGGCAATCCTGAAGTGACCACTGGAGGAACGGCCTTAAAATTTTATGCCTCGGTGCGTTTAGATATCCGTCGCATTCAAACTCTGAAAAAAGGCACGGAAGGAGAATACGGAATTCGGGCTAAAGTTAAGGTGGCTAAAAATAAAGTCGCGCCTCCTTTCCGGATTGCTGAATTTGATATTATCTTCGGTAAAGGCATTTCCCAAGTGGGTTGTATGCTGGATATTGCCGAACAAACTAACGTGGTTACTCGCAAAGGGGCATGGTATAGCTATAATGGCGAAAATATTGCCCAGGGTCGCGATAATGCCGTTAAATATCTCGAAGAAAAGCCAGAAGTAGCGGCAGAAATTGAGAAGTTATTGCGGGATAAATTAGACATGGGTTCGGTTCCTTTCCCCACGGAACCGGCCGATGAGGACGATGACGACGATCAGGAACCAGAAATCTAAAAGAAGACGGTTTTAAGTCTTGGTTATCCCCCAGTTTCGGGGGATTTTTTTGTTTCAGAATCGATAGATTTTGCCGCTTCTAACCATGATTGTAAACCTTTTTTAGTCGGTGTTCCTTTAGGGGTAAAAGTCCATAGATCTCGTTTATGTTGGGGGCCGTAGCTGATATGAATCGGGCGATTAATTCCGTAAAAATAGAGAGAATCAAAGGGTAATTTTGCGGTTAAAATCCAATCTATCAGGCGATCGCTCGTTAAATCGATAATCAGAAAATCACAGGCTGCCCCCAATCGCTGACAATAATATTGACCTTTTTGATTAATTTCGTGGCCGCAATGTTGATCACGACTGGGATCGATTCTACCGTTTTTTAAGCCGGTGATCGGGTCTTTTTTTTGGAGAAATTTTCTCAGATCATTGGAACAAAATCCGTAGGTTAATTGGAATTTTTCTCGACCAAAATTATCAATAATTGGATCGATAATAAAGTGAGCGAGATTTTGCCAAGCGGTTATCGTTGCAGGATTTTTTGGATAGGGGTCGATTTGTGCTGCGTACTTTTGATAGGTTTGGGAACAGGTAGATAATTCTTCTAGGGTTAAATATTTACCAATTAACATAATCAGTTATCAGTTTTTTAGCTATATCCTATCACCCGATTTAGCTATTTTGCCAAAGCGGCTTTTTGGCGACCATAATAAACAGCGATAAAAGCGCTGACATACATCCATAAACTATAGACAACTGCGGGAATAGCCAGATCGGGATTCTTTAATAAACCGGCAGTGATAGCAATAGCTAAAGTGCCGCTTTGAATACCCACTTCGATGGCGATACAAATTCTTTGGGGAATAGTTAATTGAAATAAACGACCACTGAAAAAGCCAATTAGGGAAGCAATCGTGTTTAAAATAATCACTGCTAGGCCAGTTTGAGCGATAAATAAAGGTAAACGTTGCCATTCTCTCAGGATTAATAAGAAGATAATAACTGCTAGAAAAATTACGGCCAAACGATTAGTTATCGGTTCCATACTTTTGGCCAGTAAAGGGAAGTAATGGCGGATAGTCATACCGATAACCAGGGGTAAAACTATAATCAAAAATATCTGCGCCATAGTGGAACCAATGGGTAGGGAGATGGCGGCACTTTCCCCCATAAAATGCTGGAGAGTGAAACTAGCTAAAAAAGGTATTGTGAAAATGGTGATGATGCTACTAAAAGCGGTTAAAGTAACAGAAAGGGCTACATCTCCCTTAGCTAAATAGGTTAAAACATTGGAGGAAGGACCGCCGGGGCAAATGGCGACAATCATTAAACCGACGGCAATTTCTGGCCGGAGAGGCAAAAGAGAAACAATAATAAAACCGACGATCGGTAGAATAATAATTTGATTGACTAAACCGATCAGGACTGCCTTGGGATAACGGGTGATACGCTGAAAATCGGCGGCAATTAATCCCAATCCCATACCTAACATTAAAACGCCTAGGGCAACGGGTAAGAGGATATTAGTAAAAAAGTTGGCCTGCATGGGATAAAAACGGAGAAGATACGCTTATTTTCCCATAATTCTTGTCCCTGATTTCCCGATTTTGCTGACTAAAAAACCCCTGTGTGCAGGGGAGGTTAAATTGTCGGAGAAATCCAATCATGAGGATTTTTGTCCGGTTTCCCTCTCTCGCTCTGGAGTGAGAGAATAGTCATACCCAGTTTTTTTGTCCCGACTGAGAGTATTTTCTGAGATAGATCATTGTGATCTAGGGATAAAAAACCGTAATTTTGCCCGATATAATCTTTTATTTGCCCCTATGACTGTCAAAATCTCTCTTAACCCCAATCAAATCCAAAATCTCGATCTCTCATCTTTAGAGACTATTATTCAAGATTATCAGTCCCGATCAGCGATCGCCAAACTGGAACAAGCTCTACAATTAGAGATAGATTATCCTCGTGCGGAGGGTGATATGCGGGAATTATCGGAGATACCGGAAGTCAGGCTCTGGTTTTTGCGTTTGGATGCGGTTTATCCCTGGTTAATCTTTATTCTTGACCCAAAACAGGGAGAAATCGCCCGCTATGCGGCTATGTTGGTCCCGCATCAATTCCATCGCGGGGAAGGAATTCAATATAACCCCGAAGCTTTAGAGATTTTTGTGATGCAAAAACTCTTTATTTTGTCTGATTGGCTGAAAAGTCAGCAAATTCCCGCTTTATCTCGCTTAAAATTTTTTGCTCAACAGTTTGGTTACGATATCGACGAGGAATTTCTCTCTCGTCTCTAAAAGCTTCCTGCGCTGACTAGATAAGGTATTTTTAATATATGGCAAGCTACTGTCTCGCCCAATTTAGCGCCACCAATACCCCTATCAGAGAATCATGGATACAAAATCCTTTAAACGCACCCTACAGCAATCGGATAACTATAACCGCAAGGGATTCGGTCACAAAGAGGAAGTAATGGATGCGATGACCAATGAGTATCAAAGCGACCTGATCCAAGAAATTCGTGAAAATAATTATCGTTTAGAACGGGGTGACGTGACGATCTATCTCGCTCAAGCTTTTGGTTTTTGTTGGGGGGTAGAACGCGCTGTTGCTATGGCCTACGAAACTCGTCAACATTTTCCCCAGGAACGTATCTGGATTACTAACGAAATTATTCACAATCCCTCGGTTAATCAGCGTCTGCGCTCCATGGCCGTGGGTTTTATTCCGGTGGAAAATGGCCAAAAAGACTTTACTGTGGTGGAATCGGGGGATGTGGTGATTTTACCTGCTTTTGGGGCCAGTGTCTCGGAAATGCAAATACTTAACGATAAGGGTTGCATGATTGTGGATACCACTTGTCCCTGGGTTTCTAAGGTGTGGAATTCCGTGGAAAAACACAAAAAAAGCGACCACACTTCGATTATTCACGGGAAATATAATCACGAAGAAACGATCGCCACTAGCTCTTTTGCTGGCACTTATCTAATCGTTTTAAATTTGGATCAGGCTAATTATGTCGCTAATTATATTCTCCACGGTGGCGATAAAAATGAGTTCTTAGAGAAGTTTAAAAATGCTCATTCCCAGGGTTTCGATCCCGATCGCAATCTAGATTATATCGGTATTGCCAATCAAACCACGATGCTGAAAAGTGAAACGGAGGCAATTGGCAAACTCTTTGAGCATACTATGTTGAGAAAGTACGGACCGATCGATTTTAAAGATCATTTCATGAGTTTTAATACCATCTGTGATGCCACTCAAGAGCGTCAAGATGCCATGTTTGAACTGGTGAAAGAACCGCTTTCTTTAATGGTGGTAATTGGGGGTTATAATTCCTCTAATACCACTCACCTACAGGAAATAGCGATCGAGCGTGCCATTCCCTCCTATCATATCGATAGTGCCGAGCGCATTCTCCCCGGTAATCGCATCGAACATAAACCTTTAGGTGGCGATTTAATCATCACCGATAACTGGTTAAATGAGGGAAAAATTATCGTCGGAGTGACTTCTGGTGCTTCCACTCCCGATAAGGTGGTAGAAGAGGTAATCGAGAAAATTTTTGCGCTCAAATCTTCTTTAGTCCCCGGTTAATTAGCCTAGGTGTGTTAGCCTTTGGCAATGGCTGCATCTCATATCACAAACAGGAGATGCAGCTGATATTTTTATCAGTGGGATTGCTCAGAAACTAACGACCGCAATCTTGACATTGACGTTAGAACCGTTCGACTCTTCTCGTTTCTGTCTGGAAGGAAGAGTCAATATTTTCCTAAAAACGGCGGGTTTTATCGATTCCGTAGAGGATTCCCGTCACCACGGAGGACAGAATTAATAACAAAATTAATCCTCCGGGTAAAAAGGATAATATTCCCATGCCGCGCAATATATAAACTAACACAGTCACCAATAGGAAACCGAAAAAAAGAGACTTTAAATAACTAAAATTTGAGCGCATTTACTTAGATTAATAGTTCCTCTTGAGTTAAGTTTAACTTTTCGGCAATCATTGCCAGGATTTTTTCTTCCCTTTTTCCGTTACTTATAGATTCCAGTAAACGGAGATTGAGAATAATTTTTTCCCCGTTCGATAGGATTAAAATAATTCGCTGGTAATTAGACCCCAAAAAGCCTTTGTAATCTTCTACCTTTGCCTCAACAATTCTCTCTAGAAGATAATCACTTTCACTTCTAAAAGTTAAATGTTGTCGCTTATGGGTTAGGGTAGCGGTACCCTGATTAAAGACATAACTCTCCCAATAGCTGGCATCATAAAGTAACAATAGACCAGAGAATAAGCATAACATACCCCAAAGATAATAGCGATAATTATGATGCTGTTCTAGCAGTGCTGACAAGGTATCTAAGGGACTTTTGGCAATAATTTCCTGATTTTGATATCTATTCACAAAACTATCAAATTGAGTTTTAAAATCACTAGCTGACTGCACATCCCGAAAATTCTCGATGTAGAGATGGTTATTTCTTCCGACCAATAAAACCGTGTTATTAACAGTTTTTTTCTGCTCAACACTGATAAAAACTTCCTGATAGACAGCCGTAGCTTTAATGTGAGTTAAAGAAAAATTTTCCCGACTAGAAACAGGAAAATTATACTCTTGGACATATTGACAATCTATCCTTTTTGTGCCTAACCGAATGCAGTCGAGATAAGCGCGCTGGAAAAAAACCAAATATGCTAAAAACAGCAAAGGAAACCCAGCCAGAAAAAAACCCAGAAAAGGACGATATTTAGGAGCTTTATTCTCTAATAAGAGTGTAGTCAGCGTTTTTTGCTTAACTCGCATGGGAAACCCTACAGGTACTTTGTTCTAATTGTACTACAGATTTTTTCAGCATCCTTCTCAGGATCGATTTATTTAATCTGCTGACCGGGAAAATTGTAATGATTATTCACGAAAATCTGACATCGGTCTCTAGACTGGCTCTATCTTGGCCTTTTTTGTCCCGGTTTGGCACGGTAAAACCCTGTTTATCGAGTTTTTGTAAAGCTTTGGCGGTTTTTTGTTTATTGTTTTTATTTAAAGTAAATATATAAATAAAACTGTTTTTATAAGTTTTTGTCGATTTCAGAGACTTTATAGGCTGTAAAAAATTATTTATCTAGTTTTTACGCTTTTATTCTCACTCTAGCTATAGCAGATAAAAATTGAGCCTCTTGCCAAGGAGTGGGGAGATGGTCAATAATTGCGATCGAAGCACTGATAAACAAACTCACCATTCAAGCGTACATTTAGGAGAACTTCCATGCCTTTAACACTCGCAGTCTACGGAAAAGGTGGCATCGGTAAATCGACAACAAGCTGTAATATTTCGGCTGCTTTAGCCAAAAGAGGCAAAAAAGTCCTACAAATAGGCTGTGACCCCAAGCATGATAGCACTTTCACCCTGACAGGCTTTCTTATTCCCACAATCATCGATACCCTACAAGAAAAAGATTTTCACTACGAAGACATCTGGCCCGAAGACGTTATCTATGAAGGTTACGGTGGTGTCAAATGCGTGGAAGCGGGTGGCCCCCCTGCCGGCGCCGGTTGTGGCGGTTACGTCGTCGGGGAAACGGTGAAATTATTAAAAGAATTGAACGCTTTTGATGAATTTGACGTGATTTTGTTTGATGTTTTGGGGGATGTGGTCTGTGGAGGATTTGCCGCACCCTTAAATTACGCCGATTACTGCATAATTGTCACAGATAACGGCTTTGATGCTCTTTTTGCCGCCAATCGCATTGCCGCTTCCGTCCGGGAAAAAGCGCGCACCCATCCCCTGCGACTAGCCGGATTAATTGGTAATCGCACCTCAAAACGCGATTTAATTAATAAATATGTAGATCATGTTCCCATGCCAGTGTTAGAAGTTTTACCCTTAATTGAAGATATTCGCGTCTCCAGAGTTAAAGGTCAAACTCTCTTTGAAATGGCCGACAAGGATCCGATGTTAAGTTACGTTTGTGACTATTATCTCAATATTGCCGATCAGATTTTAGCTAAACCAGAAGGAGTTATTCCCAAAGAATCTGCCGACCGGGAGTTATTCACTTTATTATCGGATTTCTATCTTAATGCTGATAAACCCAAAGTTAACGCCGAAGCGGAATTAGATCTAATGATGGTTTAGATTATTTTGTCGGGTGGGTTAGGGACAGCGTAACCCACCAATAACCACCAATAAACTCTTTTTCTGAGTGGGTTACGGCGAATAATTAACTTATTAGTTAATAGCCTAACTCATCGTCGCCTAACCCACCCTACCCACGAATTTTATCGAGGACTCGATAATGATCATTTTTTCCTCTCATTGGGAATTCCAATAGAGAAAACATCATTATTCAGTCAGGGGGACAAAATGAGTAACTTTGAGGAATTAAAAGCAGCACTTAAAGATAAATGGTTGGATTACTACCAAATTAATCAAGCTTGGATTAAGGTTTTTACGACTGCTACTAATTCTTGGATAAACACTCCTGATAGGGGAAAACGTCCTTCTTCTCATCTAATTCTGGGAGTAGCTACTGCTTTAGAAACACAATTATTTATGTGGATGAGTCCTTTTTGTGTTCTCAGCAACGATAGTAATAAACTTGTCGATGCTTTAGGTTTAAATTTTGACCCTGAGATAGAACTCGAAAAACGAGAAGAAGAAAGAGCAAAAATCCAAGAAGCTGAAGCCATTCCTTTACTGCCTGAAACCAATCCACATACTGAATACCTAAACCAATTCCGCAATTAAGGAGAACAAAAAAACATGACTGCCACTCAAGAACCGAGCGCTTTACAATTTGATTGTGAAACCGGCAACTATCACACCTTTTGTCCGATTAGCTGTGTTGCTTGGTTATACCAAAAAATCGAAGATAGTTTCTTCCTTGTTATCGGCACAAAAACCTGTGGTTACTTCCTGCAAAATGCTATGGGGGTGATGATTTTTGCCGAACCGCGTTATGCCATGGCTGAATTAGAAGAAGGGGATATTTCCGCTCAACTAAAAGACTACGAAGAATTAAAACGCCTCTGCTTACAAATTAAACGAGATAGAAACCCTAGCGTTATCGTTTTTATCGGTACTTGTACCACCGAAATTATCAAAATGGACTTGGAAGGATTAGCACCGAAACTAGAGTCAGAAATCGGTATTCCTATCGTGACAGCGCGCGCTAATGGTTTAGATTATGCCTTTACCCAAGGAGAAGATACTGTCCTCGCTTCTATGGTGCATAAATGTCCCGAAAAAGTTAAGCATGAAGATGAAAAAGAAGAACGGAATGCTATCCAGAAACTCTTAACTTTTGGACGTAAAAAAGAAGAAATTAAACAGGAAGAATCGGAATATAAAGACCATCATCCTTTGGTTTTATTTGGTTCTGTTCCCGACCCAATTGTGACCAATTTAACCCTAGAATTAAAAAAACAAGGAGTTAAAATTGATGGTTGGTTGCCGGCCAAACGTTTTACTGAATTACCGGTAATTGAAGAAGGTTATTATGTCGCTGGTGTCAATCCTTTTCTATCAAGAACTGCCACCACTTTAATGCGTCGTCGTAAGTGTAAATTAATTGGCGCACCCTTTCCCATCGGTCCAGATGGAACCCGCGCTTGGATAGAAAAAATCTGTTCGGTTTTGGGAGTACAACCCCAGGGATTAGAAGAAAGAGAGGCAAAAATTTGGGAAAGTTTAGAGGATTATCTGCAACTTGTGCGCGGTAAATCGGTCTTCTTTATGGGGGATAATTTACTAGAAATTTCTCTGGCACGTTTCCTAATTCGCTGTGGGATGACTTGCGATGAAATCGGTATTCCCTACATGGATAAACGCTACCAAGCGGCCGAATTAGCATTACTAGAAAAAACCTGTAATGATATGGGTGTCCCCATCCCGAAAATTATCGAAAAACCTGATAACTATAATCAGATTCAGCGCATTTACGAGTTAAAACCCGATTTAGTGATTACGGGAATGGCCCATGCAAATCCCTTAGAAGCGCGGGGAATTAACACTAAATGGTCGGTAGAATTTACATTTGCTCAAATCCACGGTTTTACCAATGCGCGAGATATTTTAGAGTTAGCTACTCGTCCCCTGCGTCGCAACAATAACCTCAAGGAATTGGGTTGGGATAAGTTAGTTAAAGAGTCAGCAAAAGTGTAAATTTGTTTTCAAAAGGCTACAATCATCAGGTAAGGAATTGATTTTCCTTACCTTTTTTCAGTATTTAGTTAACTTCAATGTCCAATAACTTATCTCACCAAAAACCCTATCATCTCAACTTTAGCAGTGAGGATTTAGGCACAGTAAAACCGACTATCACCCTATTATCGGGGGAACCAGAACGCTCGCGCTATATTGCTGAAACTTATTTACAAAATGCACGTTTACTATCGGATTATCGCGGATTAAATAGTTATCTTGGCTACCTAGATAATTCTACCCCAATTCTTCTGGCTACCAGTGGCATGGGTGCGCCATCTTTGAGTATTGTAGTTAATGAATTAATACAGATGGGAATTAAAACTATTATTCGTATCGGTACTTGTGGCGCAATTCAAAATAGAATAAAAATCGGTGATATTATTATCTCGCAAGCGGCTTTATGTAGGCAAGGTGCAGCTAATGATATTGCTCCTCCGGAATATCCCGCAGTGGCGGATCCTTTTTTGACAGTTGCTCTAGTCAAATCGGCTCAATTTTTGGGAGTAAATTATCATTTAGGTATTACCGCTTCTGTGGATAGTTTTTATGAAGGACAGGAAAGAATTGTGTCTTCTGCTAATCCTTATCTTCAGCGTCATTTAGAGGGAATTACGGAAGAATATCGACGTTTAAATATTCTCAATTATGAAATGGAAGCGGGAACTTTATTGAAAATGGCGGGGGTTTATGGATTTACTGCCGCTTGTATTTGTGCTGTGATTGCCCAAAGAAGCAAAGAGGAAGGGATTAGTTTAGAAAGCAAACAACAGGCCATCGAAAAAGCGATTCAGGTGGCAATATTGACTGTTAGCAACCTCTCCCTATCCTCAATTGATTAATGTTCAGAAATCATCTTCATTAAGACTTCCTCTTTTTCCTGACTTTGGGGATAACAGGAGATACGTTTAGCGCGTAATTCTTGGGACAAAATAATTTATCGCCTTGTCTAAGTAGGGTACATTAATTTGCTCAAAAAAGTGTACTTTGTTGCGAATATGTAATGATTTTTGACAAAAGTAAATTATCACGCCCAAAAATTCGCTTCTTCCTAGTCTTCTAAGCTAATCTTGACGGGATTAATTTGCCATCGCTAAAGTCAAAACCGTTAGCGACGAGACGATTATAAAGTCGCGGACAAGCTAAAGCTAGGGATTGTCCTCACGGCATTTGGTGGGATTACGAGCTAATAAGGTGAGATAATAGAAAAAAATTAGTTTTAGCTTTAAGGATGGTATTATGTCAGACACAACGCAGTTAACATCAGAACAAATTGCTCAGTACCGCATTGAATTTGCGGACAATGAGAACGCTTTAATTGCACTTGATGTTATTGAGGAATGGGAGGGAGATTTGGCGGATGCTGCTGAATCCATTGCTACTCGTAATGGTATTGAAGGGGTAGAAGATAATGCTGATTTTCGTTGGTTTGTTATTGTTGTCAATAAGTGTCGTGATACTATTTGTCAACCGAAGTATGAAACTTTGCGAGAAAAATATTTACCTGTACTTATTCCCCCTTTAACAGATGTTATCGCAGGATGTTTTATGTGTCCGCCGGGAGTAGCAGGACTTTTATCGGCTATAGTTACTGTTTATATTCAGGAAGAAGGAATGGATAAATTTTGTCAAAATTCTACTGATTCTTAAACTGAAGTATTTATGGCTACTATCCAAACCTATCCTTGGGATGCAACCGATCATCTGGAAACAAAAGAAGATATAGCCGCCTATCTTGAAGCGGTTCTTGAAGATGGTGATCCGAGTCTAGTAATAGCAGCATTAGGTGATATTGCTCGTTCTCAAGGAATGAAAAATATTGCTAGTGAAACAGGGTTAGAAAGTCAAAATCTCTGTAAAGATTTGTTAGGCGAAGGTAAGCCAGAGTTTACTACAGTTATTAGGATTTTACAGGTACTTGGATTACGTCTCCAGATTGTACCCATTACCTAATTCTTCTGACTCTTAAATCCCTGTTGCGATAAATGCAGTCCAATAATAGGGATTAGCAAAGGGATAGGGTTCACGTTTAACCGCAGCTTCTAATAAGTCTTGGAATTTTCTTCTATCCCGTTTACTCTCAAAAACTCGATCGAGTAATTGCTGGAATTTTTGACTATCTTTAATTCTGGCTAATTTTTTACTGTTCAATGTTCTTAACCAGGTTTGAGTATGATTTAAAACAATAGCGATACTTCCTTCATCTCGGATAGAAATTCGTTTAAGATCGTGATAAAATTTAGTCATAAATAACGTAGTTGCTAGGGGATCGACTGTCCAAAGGGTACTAACTACACTAGAACTACCTGCAAATAGAAAACCACTCGGTAAACCCACATATTCATCACTAATATTATCGGTTTTACTTTCGATTATACCACTTTCACAAGCAGAAAAGGTGACTAAACGGCATTCTCTTAAGTCAAATTTTTCAAATACTTCTGCTAAAGTTAGGTTAGCTGATTTTCCTAAGTTACCTTCTGGATCTGCTAACATTAAAGCGGAGTCTCTAGGAGATTTATTATCAAATTTCCCATGACAAGAAAAGTGAAGACAATGAGATGCTTGTAATTCTTGACGACGGTTTTCTAGGGTTTGTTCTGATGCTTCTAATTCCCCAATAATAATGGTTTTTTCAGTAGCAAATCCTTGACTAATTCTCTCGATTTCTAGATTTGCTCCTAAGAGTGGTTTTAGGTCTTTTCTGGTGGGATTTTTAATAGCAAAAAGACGAGTAAAGTTTTCTCGCTGGGATAATTTTACCAGTTTTAAAAGTTGGCAACTGGGAACGTATCCTACACCATTAGAAAAGCGTTGATAGAGAAATTGTCCATCTTTTAGGGGTAAACAATGAAGGGGAATAATATGTAAAAACCAATGAGGAATTAGGATTAGACGAGAGCAGGATTTAGGAATCAGTTCTAAAAGTTCATCAATCTGGAGAATTTCTGATAGTTTATTTAAATAGTCATTAAGATTATTGATCCACGCGGTTTTATTATTTTCATAAGCGTCACGATAATCTTTAATAAAATCAATCAATTTTCCTCGATCTTCTGCTGAAGATTGCCAAACTTTAACCCCTTTCACCTCACTATTCCCCCCTTTTAAAGGGGGGTTAGGGGGGATCAAACCTTTTGAAGGGGGGTTAGGGGGGATCAAACCCTCATTAGTAACAATAAACGCCATAATACTATCCCCTGCAATATACCATTCTAAAATAGCAGTATCTTGATCAATTAAGGATTGAATCTCACTTAGAGGAATACTTTCAACCTTTTGAGTTAAGCTAAAAGTGGGATCTATGGTGGTGATTTCACGGTCAATGAGTTGATTTAATTCTTGTTTTAAATGATTGAGGTGAGTATAGTCATTTAAGATGGGTTGTCTTTGTTCATCTAGGGTTAAAATTTCTCCCCGATTGCGGGTTTGTTCTTGGATGGCTAACCGTTGTTCTTCTCCAATAATGGCACGACGGAGGCGATCTAATTCGGTAATAATTGTTTGGGGGATATTACCTTTAGGATAGATATCTGGTTCTTCCGAACTTACCATGTAAAATCAACTAGCAAAATGCCAATTTAATAAACATCTAATACTAAAGTTTTTAAAGTTTCTAAATCCATAGCCTCTCCTTTTAATCACCTTCAGTTTATTGTTAATTCCTTCCAC
>NZ_JAPZSR010000072.1:0-3343 GCF_027531875.1 Microcystis sp. LE19-84.1B
TGGTCGAGGGAATCAACAATAAACTTAAACTAATAAAACGGAGAGGCTATGGCTTTAGAAACTTTCGGAATTTTTGGGTTAGAAGTATGTTATCTTGGCATCTTGTATGTTGATTTAGCATAAAGGGTAACGAAGAGCCAAGCAACATTGATAATTGCCCCCCCAGCACCAGCAAGCATCGGACGGAGAAAATAGTGGCTTAATTCCACCAATACCAGATTATTTAACTGGATCATTTCTAACTGTCGGGCTAAGTCCTGCTCGCTAAAAGCACCATAATCACCAAAACCGGCATTATTTACCAGTAAATCAACGTTGATTCCTTTTTGGTTCACCGTATCATATACCAGCTTTCCTGCCCTGGCAACGGTCAGATCTTGAACGATAACCGTCACTTTTACCCCGTATTGTTCCCCCAATTCCGCTGCTAATTGTTCTAGTTTATCCCTAGATCTAGCGACTAAAATTAGCTCCATTTGCCGTTGAGCAAGTTGACGAGCAAAGACGACACCGATACCAGTGGAAGCGCCAGTAATGAGGGCTGTTTTCATAGAAGATCAACTAAAAATAGCTCTTTTGCTGGAATCTTACCACAATTACCCTTTCATTTACAGTTCTTAACTTGGCGGTCAAGACATTTTTTCAACTCAGAATATATGTTAGGCTAGAAATAGAACAAAGGTCGAGAGAGGTGCAGAAATGACAGTTATAAGCTTCACTGATCAAGATATTGCCAAATATACCGCCGCTGATATTGCTTCTTTAGCCGAACGACTAGAAAAAGATGAGTATAGCAACCCCTTCGAGGCTTTGCGGGATTGGCATCTGTTGCGAGCGATCGCTTTTCAAAGGCAGGAATTAGCCGAACCTTATCTTTATCTGTTGGATCTAGAAGCCTACGATGAGGCTTAAAGTGGCTTAGTTAAACAAAACTTAACAAAAATTAGCCGGTGTGTAAGACTAGCACACCGATAATTTTTGTTTATGGTATTCTCTGGCTGAAAACAGCCCCTAGCTTTTTGCTCCTTATTTCCCTACTATCAATAACAAAGTATTTTTAGGCGATCGACTAAATTATGGGCAAACAATACAACGTTTATGGGATCGGTAACGCGCTCGTCGATATGGAATTTCAAGTCTCTCCTGAATTACTGCAAGAATTGGGCATCGATAAAGGAGTGATGACGCTGGTGGACGAAAATCGTCAAACCCAGTTGATGGAAAAATTGGCTTTTGATTGTAAACGCAGCGGTGGCGGATCGGCGGCGAATACCCTAGTAGCGATCGCTCAGTTGGGGGGTAAAGGTTTCTATTCCTGTAAAGTGGGTAATGACGAATTAGGTAAGTTTTATCTGCAAGATCTGCGCGCCTGTGGTTTGCATACCAATGAACATGGTGGCGAAAAAGAGGTGGGAATCACGGGAAAATGTCTAGTTTTTGTGACTCCCGATGCCGATCGCACCATGAATACTTTTCTCGGCATCACCGGGGAAATTTCCGAACGGGAATTAGTCCCTTCAGCGATCGCTAATGCCGATTATCTCTATCTCGAAGGTTATCTCGTCACCTCTCCCACTGCCAAAGCTGCCGCTATTAAAGGGCGAGAAATTGCTCAGGCTGCTGGAGTCAAAACCGCTTTATCCCTGTCGGATCCCAATATGGCGATCTTCTTCCGGGAGGGATTACTGGAAATGATTGGAACGGGATTAGATTTCGTTTTCGCTAATGAGTCGGAAGCTTTGACTATTTCCAGCAGCGACGAAATCGAGTCAGCGATCGCCTATTTTAAAACCATTGCCAAAGGATTCGCTATCACCCGGGGTGCCAGTGGTTCTTTGATCTATGATGGCGAAAATCTCTTGGAAATTGACCCCCATCCCGTACAGGCGATCGATACCGTCGGCGCGGGGGATATGTATGCAGGTGCGTTTCTCTACGGTATTACCCACGGTATGGGTTACAAAGGAGCGGGAAATCTCGCTTCTCTAGCGGCTGCCCGGGTGGTTTCTACTTTTGGAGCGCGTTTACAAACCGAGGAAATTCAATCCCTGCGCGATTCGATCGTTTTGGGATAGGTTTTGTCGGCGATCAGCTTTCAGTCAGTAGTCAGGTTTTTTCTCTCTGCTCCCTGCTCATAGTCTTAACCAGTAATTTAGATAGGGTTTGCTGAATAAATTTGAAATGTAGGCAAAGTAAGGGTTTTGGGGCTTTTCTCGCTCCCACAGGTGCAAGATTTTGAGAGAATCGTCGTTCAAAACCTTGCGTCTTCATCGGCCCGCGTCCTGTAGGGGCGAAGCATTCGGACAATAACCTATCGGTGAAAACGTAGATTTTCTATCCGAATGCTTCGCCCGTACTTATTCAGCAAACCCTAGATAGTCAGACTAAATCCTGTTTAAAAGGTATAGGAGAGTGGGGAGAAGGGAGCGGGTTTTTCAAGTGGGATTGGGAGTTAATCATGCTATTAAAAACCGATTCAGTATAACGGTAAAGTTAGACCTTCTTCACCGATAACTTTGGCTGAGTCACAGCGCTTCAATCGTAACGCGCCCACCTTCCACTGCCTCAATCTGAAGTTTAAAGCCATACAAAAGACCCATCCCCACACATCATAAGGGCTTTCTCTGACTGCGACTACCAAAACGGAAGACGGCTCTATGTCCAATCCGAATCACCCAAGGTTGAGCATCAGGGACACGCTCCTAGAGATGATCGGTAGCAGTAATCGTATCGTCGGCAAGCTCAAACGCTCCAGTTTCGATGTCGATCGCCACAATTCTCCCCTGATTTCCCTCCTCTACCTGAGAACGTACCTGAGATTCATAAATCTCATTACCACGTCGAGCGAATTCTTCTTTGCTGTAGCGGGGTTGTCGAACTGTCATTGAAGCGACCCTGTGGCAACTTTTGCCCTCTATTTTAACCTAAACATCGGGAATCTTCGCTAACATTCCCCAACTAGGCCCACAAGAGCGGCATCGCACTTAAACCCACAGCTTCAATCAATGGACATGGTGCGTTCCTCAAAATCGATCGCTGGAGCAGTAGGACTTGCATTAGGGAACGCACCCTACAAGATCGGCGTACTGCTACGCAGTGCCTTCGGCATCGCACTGAGCCGCATAACGACCCCGTTCACCCGCCGTTAACAACCTCTCGAACTTCAACAAAAGACTCTGTAGGGTCGGCGTGCAACGGGATTGTTAGACCGTATCTCTCAGATCGCTTATGATCAATGTATTCTCGTAGGTTCAGGAGTTTAAACCATGCCTTTCGCTGAGTTAATTTCTTTAGTCAACAATCTAAGTCAGGCAGACAAATTATCACTCTTCAAACTCCTAGC
>NZ_JAPZSR010000420.1:0-33290 GCF_027531875.1 Microcystis sp. LE19-84.1B
TGATAACTGATAACTGATAACTGATAACTGATAACTGATAACTGATAACTGATAACTGATAACTGATAACTGATAACTGGTATAGGAGTTTTATCAAATGAAAGCACTGGAAAAACTTGTGACGGAACGATTATATTTAGTCCCCTTAAAGCTTGAACTTCTGAAAGCGGCAATCATAAGTATCGATGAATTAGTAACAATTTTGGGGGTAAAAGTTGCTGCTGACTGGGCCGAACAAGAGTTGATTCAAGCTTTCCCTGATATTGCGAATATTTTGCTGCAATTCCCCTTACAAAATGAGTGGGGGTGGGGGAGTTTAATTATTCATCAAGCAGACAATACTCTTATTGGTCATGTGATGGTCAAAATTATTCCTGATGTCACAGGTTTACCCACAGATGCTGTAGAAATTGGCTATCAAGTAGCGCCGTTATATCGACGACAAGGCTACGCATCTGAGGCGACAAAAGCAATGATGGACTGGACACTTTCTCAACCGGGTATGCAAACAGTGACCGCTGGCTGCGCTCCCGATAATATAGCTTCAAAGCGAGTTTTAGAAAAAATCGGCATGAATCTGATAGAAGCACGAGAGAAAGTCTTGGTCTGGAAATTAAGTAGGGTTTGCTGAAAAAGTTTGTTGGTGGGGTTAGGAGCCGGTCGTCAGTAGTCAGTAGTCAGGAGATAGGAGACAGGAGACAGGAGACAGGAGACGGGAGATTATTTTTATTTATTCTCCCCACACCCTACACCCCACACCCTACACCCTCTTTCAAGTCAGGAGTCGGGGGGAATCGGGAGTCAGAGCCTCGTCGATGCGATCAAATACTCTGGCTCTGTATTTGTTGGTTTATGAGTTGACGAGGACTTCAGCGATCGCCTGGGAGATGGGAAAATAAGGAGGATAAAGTTCTAGCCAGAAAAACTCGCCAACGGGATTAATTTCTAAAAAGATATAACGTTCATCTGGTGTGACAATCATATCAATTGCACCATAATTAAGACCGAAATATTTCATTAATTCAAGTAGTTGTTTTTCAATAGTTTTCGGTAAATCGTAGGGTTGCCATTGTTGATGGAGCGCTCTTCCCTCTTTTCGCCAATCGTAGATAGCGCCGTCTAATTGTTGGGAATTAATCGCCGCCGTAAATATTTGTTCACCGACGATAGTGATGCGTAATTCCAAAGCTTTAGGAATGTTTTCCTGAAAAGTCATGGGACAAAATTGCAAACCTTCCAAATTATCTAGGTCTTCCTTAGTAACAGGACTGGTAAAAACAACCATTTCCTCTTGGTTGTCTCCATAAATAGCAAATTGAGAAAGCATTTTAGTCACAATTCCCGTCGCTTCAAACTCCTGAGCAAATTGCTTGACAGCTTCAGGATTATTAGAAGTTAAAGTCCCCGGAATTAATAAACCTAATTGTCGCGCCACTTGTAACTGCAATTGTTTATGATTAGCATGATCTACCTTAGCAATTGGATCAAGATGAAACCCAGATAAACTAGCAATCATTCCTCGAATACTTAACCGACATTCCTTAAGAGAAGCTTCGCGAAATTGACGATCCATCCCATCGGGTAATTTTTGTCCGTATCTCATGCGTCGATACCAGACAGCAGAAACTTCTTTTAGCTCTAATTTTTGGTCTCCATCGGTAATAACTCCGCCTTTTTTATACCCTGAGTAAAGATCAACTTTTACCTCTGTCGGGAAGAGATCGGTATCAAAACGGAAGGCTTTTTTACCCATAGCTTCTATGGCTTTGACTACCAGAGGAATACTTTCATTATCGTTGCTAAAAGTAATAAGTAAAACGGTCATAAATCTCCTTGATGATTTGGGATTGAGAATCCTGATTAGATTTGGGATTGAGAATCTTGATAATCCTAAAATCCTCAAAATCCTGATTAGGTTTTGGTTTGATTTTTAGCATACTAAAAAATCAGCGATCGCATTGGAAATAGGTAAATCTAAATCCCGTTCTAACATTCCCCACTCACCACCCGGATTAACTTCTAAAAAGACGTATTCACCCCCAGGAGTTAAGATAAAATCAAAGGCCCCAAAATTTAACCCTAAATTAGCCATAAAAATCTGAAGTTGCTGCAATAGTGAATCGGGTAAAGTATGATGTTGCCAAGCGCCTGGATCAATACCCGGTCTTCGCCAATCTACGGCTGAATGATTATACTGAGAAGATTCTAAAGCACCCACAAATGTTTGTCCATTAACCACGACAACTCTCAACTCTAATTGTTTGGGAATTTCCGCTTGAAAAACCATAGGACAATAACGTAAAGATTCCGCTTCCTCAAGGTCTTCTGCTTTCACCCTACTGGTATAAAGAAAAAATTCCGGCGACTCCATACTGCGTGCGATCGCAGTTAACAATTTACTCACCATTCGTCCCTGAACCTGGGAAAAGAATTCCCGGACAGCATCGGGATTATTGGTCACTAAAGTGGGGGGAATAATCAAGCCAACTTCTGAGGCCAAACGAAGTTGTAATAACTTATTTTTAGCCTTCTCAATTTGCACTAAATTATCTAACCAACGCGCTGACCTTAAACTATCCCAAAAACCAGCCAAAGTCGTCTGGGATTCTCGCACACAAGCCTCCCGAAACTGAGGGTCTAAATCCCCTGTTAGTTCAGGTTGCCAAATACGTCTTGTCCAAACAGATTGCACCTGTTCACTATCAATAGATTGATGGTTATAGGTTAATTGATAAAAACTTTTTTTCCCATTAAATTGGGCCGTTAGTTGAACCTCTAAGGGAAATTTATCAGTATCTAAGCGAAAAGGTGTGGCTCCTTTTTTTTCTATCGCCTCAGCCACGCGGTCAATCGTGAAAAAATCGCCGCTATGGGTCAACAATAAAACAACTTTAGGCGATTCTTTCATATCAGTGGGAAATTCCTATATTTAAATTTCTTTTTGCCTGTCTTAAGTGGCGACTAATTCCGGTTTAGTGGTCAGAATCGAATATTCACAAGACTGGGGATTGTCCATCCGCTCCTGAGCATTGAGGATTTCTAACCCCACCACGTTCCCCGACTGGTCATAGTCGAGAATCACCCCCAGACTCTGCTCGTCGCTTTCTGCAATCGGCACATTACTTAAGGTGATTTTGAGAGCATCAACGACTGGATCATAGGTCACTTTCATGGCGTTCTCCTTAGTACAAACGCTTACGGGGGCGATAATTAGCCACGGATTCCACTAAACCCAAGGCAATAAAATTGGTTAATAAAGATGAACGTCCATAACTTAACCAGGGTAAAGGAATCCCTGTAATCGGGGCTAATCCCACGGTCATGCTAATATTAAGAATTGCCTGAAAAGCGATCATCGAGAGAACACCGATCGCTATTAAAGAACCGAAGTTTTCTTTAGCAGTATTAGCAATGACTAACAAACGCCAACAAACTAACCAGAAAGCTATTAAAACCAAAATACTGCCGACAAAACCGAGTTCTTCCCCGACTACGGAGAAGATAAAATCGGTGTGTTGTTCGGGAATAAAATTTAATTGGGTTTGGGTGCCTTGGTGTAATCCCCGTCCCAATAATTCTCCCGATCCGATGGCAATGCGGGATTGAATTAATTGATAACCTCCCCCCAAAGGATTCTTTTCTGGGTCAAGAAATAGGGTTAAACGATCTTTTTGATATTCTTTTAATAAACCCCAAAAAACCTCGCCTAATTTACCCACTGCCAGATTAGTTGCCACCACGATGAAAGTAGATAAAAAACGGTAGGGAAGGGTAAACCAAGCAAGCACAGCGATGATAATTGCTAAAACAATCCAAGCAGGAAAAAGTAAATTAAACAGAAAAACCGATGCGAGGGGAGATAACAGGATAATCATCCAAGGGAGTTTCGCATTAGCCCAGTAAATCATGCCTAGGGTAATTGCCCCAAAGACTAATCCCGTCCCCAGGTCCGGCTGCGCCATAATTAACACCCAGGGGATGGCAGTGACGGCAAAGACACGAGCGATCGCAAAAAGATTATCGGCGGGACGATGATGTAGGAGGGCTGCTAGGGTGATAATTAAACCTACCTTGGCAAATTCCGACGGTTGCACGTTAAAACTGCCGATATTAATCCAACTTTGCGCCCCATTCGCCGTCACCCCTAGGACAATTACCGCAATTAGGGAGAGATTGGTGAGAAGATAGGTTAACCAGTGCCATTTCAGCAGACTTTCGTAACGACAACGGGACAGAAATACAGCGATCGCCACTCCCCCGGCCCCAAATAACCAGTGTTGCCACCAATCGAGAGCAATGGTGTTCCTTTCGGCACTACGAATCATTAAACCACCGAAAACGGTTAAACCCGTCACCAAAACGAACAAAAGCCAATCAATTTGGGCTATATCCCGGAAAATAAAGCTAAACTGCTCACTAAAACCGCTTAGTTTCCTACTAACAAGGGACTGTCTTCTCACCATTTCTCTCCCCACATTTACTGACTAACTATAGGCTGCCACGGATACTTTCGCCGCCACCTGACGAGCGATCGCGATCAGTGCTTTAGCTGAGGCCGATTCTGGTTGCCCCAAAACCACTGGTACACCAGTATCACCGCCCTCCCGTAGGGCTATCTCCAGAGGCACACATCCCAGTAAAGGAATGCCCAATTCTTGCGAGGTTTTTTCCCCACCACCGGACCCAAATAGATCATAGGAGCGATCGGGCTGATCGGGAGGGATAAAATAACTCATATTTTCCACGATACCCAAAACCCGCGCCCCTAGCTGTTGGAACATTTTTAAACCCCGGCGCGCATCAATTAAAGAAACCGTCTGGGGAGTGGTGACAATCACCGCACCCGCTAGGGGGACCGATTGAATTAAAGTTAATTGTGCATCCCCGGTACCGGGAGGCATATCGACGATTAAATAGTCTAAATCGCCCCAATTGACTTGATAGAGAAACTGACGGATAATGCCGTTTAACATCGGACCGCGCCAGATTACCGGTTGATCGGGGTTGATCAAAAAGCCCATGGAAACCATTTTGATGCCATGGTTGAAAGCGGGTTCCAATATCTCGCCATTTGCGCCCTGTACCGTCACTTGTGCGTCATTTAAGCCCAACATTGTCGGGGCGTTGGGGCCGTAGATGTCCGCGTCTAATAGCCCCACTTTTGCCCCTAAATGAGCCAAGGCGACGGCGATATTGACAGCCACGGTACTTTTCCCCACACCGCCCTTACCACTGGAAACGGCGATAATATTTTTAACCCCCTCCACACCTTGGCGATCCGGTAAAGCTTTTTGTTGCGGGGTTTCGGCAGTTACTGCCACAGCGACACTTTCCACCCCGGGCAGCTGTTTAACGGCTTTTTGGCAGTCTTCAACGATAAATTCGCGCAAAGGACAGGCAGGAGTGGTCAAAACTAGGGTAAAGCTAACTTTTCCGCCATCGATCGCCACATTGCGGATCATGTTCAATTCCACTAGGCTTTTTTGCAGTTCTGGATCTTGAACGGGACGTAATACTTCTAAAATCGATGCGGTATCAAGGGGCATGGTTTCAGTGTCTCTAGTCAAGTATTGTTCTTATGGTTATTTATCTTAACCTTGTGGGGGTTGGGTGTTGGATGGTGTTGGGGTTTTAGGGTTTTAGGGTTTTAGGGTTTTAGTTGAAATTCCCCCATTCCCCCATTCCCCCACTTCCCTATTCCCCCATTTCCCCATTTCCCCATTCCCCCATTCCCCCATTCCCCCACTTCCCCATTCCCCCATTTCCCCATTCCCCCATTTCCCCATTCCCCCACTTCCCTATTCCCCCATTCCCCCTATCCCCCCATATCTCTATATCTCTAGATTACGGTAATAGGATCGCCGACTTTAATTGTACCTGTCTTTTCGGGGATGACATTTTCTCCGAACATGATGCCCCCGGGGAAACTGCGAAAAGTGCTTAAGGTTTTTAAAGGTTCTTGCTGGGGATTTCTCCTACCTGTTTCTTGATCGGTGGTGGTGATAATACAGCGACTACAGGGTTTAACTAGGGCATAATTTATCTCTCCAATTGTGATCTTTTGCCAACTACTTTCGCTAAAAGCTCGATCGCTACTAATAACAATATTAGGACGAAAACGATTCATCGGCACTGGTGCAACTAAACGCCGATTTAAGTCCTCTAAAGAAGCAGTATTAGTTAATAAAATTGGATAACCATCGGCAAAGCTGACGGGAGTATGATCATTCCCCGCATAGCGAGGATTCGCGGGACGTGGATAATCGGGAGATTGTCGCACTAAACGACAAGGAATGTCGAGAATTTTCTCGAACCATTCAGCGATTTCATCCCCTTGATCTATGGCTATGGTTTGAGATTCCCAGATTTGAACCGCTCTTTTTTCTCCTGTGAAATTAGGCTGGAAAGTTAGGGAATCTTGAGATGTTTGCAGAGAAAATTTATCTCCTGTAATCGTGACAGAAACGGTGGCTAATTGCGGATATTCCCTTTGAGTGATAAATTTACCCTTGCCATCCACTAACATCATTTCCCGATCCCAGAGTAACCCTTTAGGAGTCACTTCAGCTTGGGATAATTGAATACCTCGACAGGATTTAATCGGGTAGATATAGAGATCAGTAACCTGCATTTTCTTTCAGTAGTTCTACATATTTTTTGGCCACATCTTTCCAAGTCCAGAGATTAATTTTATTGGGGATATCTTCGGGTAACAAGCGAGGAATTGGATTGAGGATAAATTGTTCCAAACAGTTGGCTAAACTGTCCGCATCTCCCCTAGTATAAAATTGCACTCTTTCGGGACAATTATATAATTCTACCTGTTCTTGAAACACTTCTAAATCCGAGGCGATAACGGGAATACCTTGTAAAATGGCTTCCGCTATTGCTAATCCAAAACCTTCGTATTTTGAGGGAAATACCACACAGGAACAGGTTTGATAATAAAATTGTAAGGTTTCATAGTCTTGATAACCTAATCCCTTGATATGACTCTCGAAAATTTCTTGATTTTCCCGATAAAGTCGGGTACATTCGGCGAGATAATCTTGGTATTCTTGAGTTTTGGATTGTTGAGATAATTGCAGATTTCCACTAACTAGATTATCGGTTTCCTTCCCAATCAAAACAACCTTGAAGTTTAAGCCTTTTTTGGCTAGTTGTATAGTTGCTTTGAGCAAAGTCAGATGATCTTTGTAGATACCAAAGGAGGAGGGAAAATAAAAAGTAACTAGCTCACTTTTGACTAAATCACTCTTGGGATTAGACTGCTCGACAAATCCTGCTAAGGGTACAGCTTTTAATTTACTAGCATAGGTAGCATTGGGAAAAACTTTTAAAACATCGTCTTTAGTTTTTTGGGAAATTGTGAAGAGTAGATCGGCCCGATCTAACCATTCTTTTAACGCTTCATTGTAGGGTTCTTGATAGGATTCTGAGTAAGTTAAGGGAGCAAATTGCCAAAAGACATCATAAATAATGCCACTTAAAGTAACCTTGACATTGGGGGGAGAAATCCGATTAGTCATCCCATACAAACAGTGATCAGCTTGGTAACGCTTGATAATCTGATTAATTCTTGCTTCGATGCGTAAAAGTTCAATTCTACGAGAGAAAAGACGATGAATAGAATTCAGTCTTAGGGTTTTGTAAAAATTCGCTAGAAGACCATAAAAATAGATTAATTTTGTCTCAAAACTCTGGGGGTAAAAAGCAAAGTCCTCATAGATAAGTTTATCGGAATCAGGCATTAAAGACTTAAAATATTCAATGTCATTACGAGGAATAACGATAATAATTTTTTCGACGTATTCTAATAAGCTAGGTATTAAAGAGATAATGACTCTTTCTACTCCTCCTTTGCGATAAAACACGATCGGGATGACAATTTTCATAGATTTCCTTGTCGATAGCTGGCAATAAAAAGATTGATTTTTGACTTGAACCCATTATATGATAGGCTCGAATTGTTCTACTGAGTTGAGAAATCGAGTTAAATTCGAGAAACTAAGACTCTATCACCCATCGCCCCTATTTTTCCTCGATCTTGGAGAAAAAGAGTGTCACAAGCTACTCCATCCCTACAATCTAATCTCAAACAATGGCTACGGGCCAGCGCACCTTCCCTATTTCAAATTAAACAGCGTTTGAGCGCCCGTCGTTGGCCGAAAAAATCGATCGTTATTTACACAGAAAAATATCGTCCCATGCTTCCGGCGGAAATTTGGCAACGGGGGGCCAGTGGTACCCAGGCATCGGTGGCTTTTTTAGCGCAGGAATGGACGAAATGCGGCTATAAAGTGACAATTTTTGGCAATTGTGAGGGTATGGAAGGGGAACAGGACGGTATTCGCTATGTTAATTATTACCACATGAATTGGCAGGATCACTTTGAGACATTGGTGATCTCTCGTCATCCCACCTATTGCCGTCCGGGTACCAAGGCAGAACGAATTTTTTTTGATTGGCAAGATATTAAAGTGCCGGCAGACTCCTATACCCCGGAAATTTTGGCTAGATATGA
The DNA here is from genome assembly GCF_027531875.1 of Microcystis sp. LE19-84.1B. Taxonomy (NCBI): domain Bacteria; kingdom Bacillati; phylum Cyanobacteriota; class Cyanophyceae; order Chroococcales; family Microcystaceae; genus Microcystis; species Microcystis sp. LE19-84.1B. The sequence continues at coordinate 8,525 of NZ_JAPZSR010000420.1, forward strand.
CAAAATTTTCTGTAAAAGCCAATATCAACGGGATTTACTGGATTTCTGTGCCGATAATCAATGTCCGATTGTTCCTAATGGTATCGATACTTCCCTTTTGGCCGTAAGTGAGACAGTGCCGGAAAGTGAGTATCTTCCCTATCGTCTAGTCTATGCCTCTCGTTATTATCGCGGCCTAGAGTCGATGTTAAAGCATGGCTGGCCGATTATCAAGGCGGCAATTCCCGCAGCCGAGTTACATCTCTACTATGGTTTTACTAAACGGGATAGCATTGGCGATCGCAAGGAATGGTGCGATAATTTAATCGCTTTGATTAAAGCTAGTGCGGGGGTAGTTGATCGGGGAATGATGGGTTATCGTCAACTAATCGAGGAAAAAGCTCGCTCTGCTATTCATTACTACGGTTGCACCTATCGTGAGATCGATTGTATTTCTGTGCGCGAGTCGGCAGTGGTGGGTTGTCTGCCGGTGGTGACGGATTTTGCTGTTTTTCGAGAAAAAGACTACTGTGTGAAAGTGCCGGGGGAAGTAACCGATCCGGCTACTCAGGAAGCTATAGCCTGGAAAATTGTCGAATTACTGAAAAATCCCCAGCTTTTAGCCCAAGAGCGCGAAAGATGTCGTCAAATTGCCCTAACTGACACTTGGGAGCGATCGGCTGCCGCTTGGTTAGATGTGATTGAAAAGGAGTCTCCCATTCAGTAGATTGTTTACTTAGGGTATGCTGAAAAAGTAGGGGCGAAGCATTCGGATAGAAAATCTACGGTTTCAGCGATAGGTTATTGCCCGAATGCTTCGCCCCTACAGATATTATTTGAAGACCTACCAGGACGCCAGCCGCTCAAGATGCAAGGTTTTTGAGCCACTAGCTTGAAAATCTTGCAGCTGCTTCGCCAAACATTCCCTCAAACCCCTTACCTCGTCTATATTTCACATTTATTCAGCCAACCCTACTCAGACTATAAAAGTAACCTTTTCGCTTAATAAGTGCCTAAATTAGGGATTTTAAGAGGAAGTAAGCCCTTGAAATCTCACTTGTGCGGGATATCTATGAGCATTTCTTCTAAAACCCTGGCTACCCTTAGGATTAACTCTTCGCGATCGGGTGCGGCGATGATTTGTAAACCTAACGGTAGCCGGGATGGGCGTTTAATCGGCAACGAAAGGGCAGGTAAACCGATAAAAGAAAAAGGTTGGGTGAATCTGCCTAAATTGGGTCTAATTAATAGCTCTTGCCCGTCAATAATCATTTTTTCTACTCCTAACGGCGGCGCAATACAGGGAATCGTCGGGGTGAGGATAATATCGACTTCGGTGAAAATCTCTCGCAGACGATCGCGATACCAACGGCGAAAACGTTGAGCCTGTAAATACCAGCTAGAGGGAATTAATGCCCCCGCCAAGAAGCGATCCCGGGTTGCGGGGTCAAAATCCTCTAATCTGGTCTGTAAACGCGGTAAATGCCAATTTGCGCCCTCGGAAGCGGTAATTATATAGGCGGCTGCCCTGGCGCGGGCGGTTTCGGGAATGGTGATTTTTTTGGTAACTCCTAAACGTTCGGCGATCGCTGTCACCGCCTCGATTACTTCTGGTTCGGCTCCCTGCTGAAAATAATCGTCGGCAAGGGCTATTTTTACGCCCTCTAAGCCATTTAAAGGGGTTTTAAGGTGATTTTTGGCAAAAAGACTCCAAATAGCCGCCATATCCGCCACATTGTCGCTAAAAAATCCCAGATGATCCAAACTACTAACGAACAAAAATAGCCCCTGACGGGATACGCGCCCAAAGGTGGGTTTTAGCCCCACCACGCCACAGCAAGCGGCGGGAACCCTCACGGAACCATTAGTATCGGAACCGAGGGCGAGAGGCACTAAATTAGCGGCAACGGCAGCGGCGGAACCGCCGGAGTATCCTTCCGAGACGCTACTAGGATCGAGGGGGTTGGGAGTGGCTCCATAATGGGCATTTTCGGTGACAAAACCGTAGGCGTACTCATCCATATTGGTCGCCCCCACCAAAACTGCCCCAGCCGCTTCTAGGATTTGAATAGCGATCGCATCTTGTCCGGCGGCAGGGTGATCTCGATTGATTTTGGAACCAGCAAGGGTGACAATACCCTCGATATCAAAGAGATTTTTGACGGCGAAGGGGACTCCTGCCAAGGGGCCGACGGATTCCCCATTGGCGATCGCTTGATCGATTTTTTGGGCTTGAGCGAGCGCCCTAGGCTGTAAAATGTCGGTAAAGCAATTTAAATGGGGATTTTTCACCTCTATCACTGCCAAAGTCTGGCTAATAACTTCTAAGGCGCTAGTTTGACGATTTTGGATCGATCGAGCTAAATTGCACACAGAAATAGTCATGGTTCAAAGCTGAGGGCGCTTTCCCCGTCATCCTCTAAGGGAAATTCTGTCACTAAACTGGCGATTTCTTGCAAGCGTTGCCAGTTTTCAACCACAGAATTTAAATAGCGATCGGGAATGGTTAAATCTAGGATTTTCGCCATGATTATAACGTATTCTTCTGGGTTATTCATAGATTTCGTTCCGGCTGGGGTGAAGGAGATAAAGAGTTGCCTGAAAGCAGCGCTCAGGAATAAAATCGATACCTAGTTAAGCTGTGAAAATTGCTAGGATATAAGAGAAAATCTCCTGTAAATACAATAGCTATCCCTAGGGAGGAAGTATAACTTGAATTTGTTCTTGACCACCGACTCCCTAGGATCATAACCTTAGATATGATCCTAGAACTGTATATTGAGATATTTTCCCCTCCTTCACCTCCAGATTAAATTAAACTTATAAGTAGGGAGGCACAATTATTTGTAGGATGGGTTAGCAGTAGCGTAACATAATCGGGCGTTGGGTTTCATTCTTCAACCCAACCTACGTTCATCTTATATTTAATTCCACCCACCTACTTATATGACCAAAAACAAGAGGTAACAAGTCTCCCCTAGCAAGAGAATGAAAATTAAAAGCTACTAAAGACTGCTGGTAGTCACTGATAACTGATAACTGATAACTGATAACTGAAATGACCATCTTACAAGACGAAAAACTCCTCTTTACTCCCGCAATACCCCACAGTGATGCCCTGAGAACTATTTTTGCTTTTCCTAATCAGTATTCCGTCGGTATAACCAGTTTAGGTTATCAAATTGTTTGGGCAACTTTAGCCCTGCGATCGGATATACAAGTTAGTCGTTTATTTACGGATTTTCAAGAATCTTTACCCCGTTATCCCGAATTAGTTGGCTTTTCCTTTTCCTGGGAATTGGACTATGTTAATATCCTCTCGCTGTTAGAATCTTTAGAAATTCCCTGTCACAGTCATCAACGGCAAGATCAGCAGGCGATAATTTTTGGGGGTGGACCAGTTTTAACTGCTAATCCCGAACCTTTTGCCGCTTTTTTTGATGTAATTTTATTGGGAGATGGTGAAAATTTAATTGCTGATTTTATTAATGCCTATCAAGAGGTGAGAAACGCTGATCGCCCGACAAAACTCCGTCATTTGGCCCAGGTTCCGGGGGTGTATGTTCCTAGTTTATATACCGTTAATTATGACAGTCCCGAAGGTGAAATTACGGCAATTCTACCCATAGATAATAATGTTCCTACTTTTGTTAGTAAACAAACCTATCGTAGTAATACCCTTTCAGCTTCTACGGTGGTAACAAAACAAGCGGCATGGGAGAATATTTATATGGTAGAAGTGGTGCGAAGTTGTCCAGAAATGTGCCGTTTTTGTTTAGCTAGTTATCTAACTTTACCCTTTCGTACCGCTAGTTTAGAATCCCTGATTCCTGCCATTGAAAAAGGTTTAAAAGTGACCGATCGCTTGGGTTTATTAGGTGCTTCTGTTAGTCAACATCCCGAATTTGAAACCTTACTTGATTATCTTTTTCAACCACAATTTGAAGGATTTAGACTCTCGATCGCTTCAGTTAGAACTAATACTGTCACGGAAAAATTAGCCAGAATTTTATCCCTAAGAGACAGCAAATCAATTACTATTGCCGTAGAAAGTGGTTCCGATCGCTTGCGGGAAATTATCAACAAAAAGTTAGCCAATGATGAAATTATCCAAGCTGCTATTAATGCTAAAGCGGGCGGTTTAAAAGGGATAAAACTCTATGGTATGGTGGGAATACCGGGAGAAGAAACCGAAGATATTGCGGCGACTGTGGAAATGTTAATAGCCTTAAAAAAAGCCGCCTCTGGACTGCGAATCTCTTTCGGTTGCAGCACCTTTGTGCCTAAATCCCATACTCCTTTTCAGTGGTTTGGCGTTAATAGAATGGCCGAAAAAAGATTAAAATATCTAGAGAAACAATTAGGTAAACAGGGCATAGAATTTCGACCAGAGAGTTATAATTGGTCGGTGATTCAAGCCCTATTATCTAGGGGCGATCGCCGCTTGACTTCCCTGTTAGAATTAACCCGTGGCTACGGTGATTCTTTAGGCAGTTATAAACGGGCTTTTAAGGAACTAAAAGGACAAATTCCCCCTCTAGATTATTATGTTCATCAACAATGGCGTTTAGAACAGGTTTTACCCTGGAGTCATTTACACGGTCCTTTATCCTCGAATGTTTTAATAAAACATTTAGAACAATCCCAAACAAAAAGGTAAAATATGGCTAATAAGCTAAGACACATTTAAACAATGTCTTGACTATCAGACCCCAAATGAGGTATTCTATCAAGGTAGATAGGATAGTGGTGCAATTCAGACTTGAATTGGTGTTTTTATTAACTATCAATCTCGATTAAACCATTAATTTAATCTTAGTTGATCAGCCCATGAGCCAGAAAAATGATACAGTTACCCTGCTTTTATCCCTGCTGATTACCCTACTATTTTTTGGGGTAGGTAGTTGGTGGTTATACAATCGTTTTCAAGGATCAAATAGCCCAACCAATCTTTCTGAAACCGAGAAAATATCACCGGAGCAAAAATCGGTATCGGCACAAGCAAAATTTAGTCAAGGGGAAAACTTATTAATAGTTGAAGGGGCTTCTTCTGACAAACAAGCTGCTATACAGGCACTCGGAAAAGGAGACTTTCAGCAAGCAGTTTACCTCTTGGAAAAATCCCTGCAAGCTAATCAAAATGATCCGGAAGCTCTCATCTACTTAAATAACGCCCGTATTGGTCAAGCTAAGTCCTATACTATCGCCGTTTCCGTGCCAATTGGGAGCGATGTCAACACCGCCCTAGAAGTTTTACGAGGAGTCGCCCAATCTCAAAATCAAATCAATCAAGCTGGGGGAATTAATGGCATTCCTTTAAAAGTTCTCATTGCTGATGATGCTGATAATCCCGAAATTGCCGCTCAAATTGCCCAAAAATTAGCGGCTGACAACAGCATTTTAGGAGTAGTAGGACACACTAGCAGTGACACCTCTTTAGCGGCGGCTGCTATCTATCAAAAAGCGGGATTAGTAATGATTTCCCCCATCAGTACCTCAGTTAAACTCTCCAATTTTGGTGACTATATCTTTCGTTCTGTTCCCAGTGATTTTGTGGCGGCACGAGCATTAGCTGAATCTAGCTTACAAAAAATTCCTAACGTCAAGGCAGTGGTATTTTTTAACTCCCAAAGTAATTATAGTCAATCCCTAAAATCTGAATTTACCACCGCTTTAGGATTAGGAGGAGGTCAAGTGGTGAGTGAATTTGATCTATCTTCCCTCACTTTTACCCCTTCTAAAAGCCTCCAACAAGCTCAACAGGAGGGAGCAAATCTAATCGCCCTTCTTGGGGATAGTGGAACCCTAGATAAGGCTTTGCAGGTGGTCCAAATCAATGGTCAAAAATTACCGATTGTGGCAGGTGATGACGTTTATAGCCCCAAAACTCTGGATGTAGGCGGAAAAAATGCCTTGGGCATGGTTGTCGCTATCGCTTGGCATTTGGGGGCTAATCCGAACAGTCCTTTTGTGAATAAATCCCGCCAATTGTGGCAAGGAGACGTAAATTGGCGCACGGCTACCGCCTATGACGCTGCCCAGGCTTTAATCGCTGGCATTCAGGCCGAATCTAGCCGAGAGGGCGTTCAACAGGCGTTAAGAAGCAGTAATTTTTCTGTGCCTGGGGCGACTAATCCAGTGCGATTTTTACCCTCTGGCGATCGCAATCAATCGGTGCAATTAGTGGTAGTTAAACCCGGTTCTCGTTCTAGTTTTGGGGTGGATTTTGTGCCAATTTCTCGATCAAATAACAACTAAATCAAGATGCATTATAAGTAAGTATTTATAATTAAATTGAAGATAGATTTTGCCTCTGATCCCCCCTTAATCCCCCCTTGATCCCCCCTTAATCCCCCCTTAATCCCCCCTTAATCCCCCCTTAATAAGGGGGGTGTCTGACAACTTTTAGCACCTACCTACTTATGTTAGAAACTCCCCCTAAATATTCAGTTCTCGGTTTACCGGTTCATCTTCTCGATAACTACAGTCGTTGGTTAATAGATCGCGCCTATCAAGGTTTTGGTTCCCACGTTGTCACTCTTAATGCAGAAATGGCAATGTTAGGAGAAAATGATGCTAAAGTAGCCCAAGTTATTCGAGAAGCAGATTTAGTTATTCCCGACGGTGCTGGGATTGTTATTTACTTAAAATTAAGGGGCAAAAAACAAACCCGCTGCCCCGGTATTGAATTATCAGAATCCTTAATTACTGAGTTAGGAATGCAGGGAGAGAGTTCTCCTATTGTTTTTTTTGGTGGTAAACCAGGGATTACAGAAGAAGCGGCAAGTAATTGGCAAAAAAAGATACCTAATATCCGTATTCTGGCTAACCACGGTTATCTATCCTCCGAGGAAATGTCCGATTGGATTCAGGTATTAAAAGATCAGCAGCCGCGGTTAATTTTAGTTGGTTTGGGAGTACCCCGACAAGAATATTGGATTAGGGAACATCGCAATCTCTGTCCCCAAGCTATCTGGGTAGGTGTGGGGGGTAGTTTTGATATCTGGTCCGGGACAAAAATCCGCGCCCCTCGCTTTTTCTGTGACAATAATTTAGAGTGGTTGTATCGACTCTATCAGGAACCTTGGCGCTGGAAAAGAATGTTAGCTTTACCTAAATTTTTCTGGCGCTCTCTTTTTTATTCCTAGCAATAGCTTAGTATAAATTCTTTTCGATAAAGGCAATCACTCGCTCTAATCCTTCCCGTGTTTTTAAGTTGGTGAAGATAAAGGGTTTATCCCCGCGCATCTTTTTGGCATCTCTATCCATCACCCCTAAATCTGCCCCCACCATCGGGGCTAAATCTATTTTATTAATTACCAATAAATCCGATTTGGTGATACCTGGTCCCCCCTTGCGAGGGATTTTATCTCCGGCTGCCACGTCAATCACATAGATGGTTAAATCTACTAATTCCGGGCTAAAGGTTGCCGCTAAATTGTCACCACCACTTTCCAGAAAAATTAGCTTTAAGTTAGCAAATTTTCTCTCTAACTGTTCAATGGCAACTAAGTTAATTGAGGCATCCTCGCGAATAGCTGTATGGGGACATCCTCCCGTTTCTACTCCTAAAATTCTTTCCGGAGCTAAAGCTTGCGATCGCACTAAAAATTGGGCATCTTCTTGAGTATAAATGTCATTGGTGACTACGGCGATCGGATATTGATCCCGCAAATTTTTACACAGGGCATCGAGCAGGGCTGTTTTTCCTGAACCCACCGGACCGGCAATTCCCACGCGCAAGCAAGACATAGTTTTTTCGGGAAAAAGTGAAAAGGAAAGGGTTAAAAATCTTGGGGCTATCGGATAGAAAAAAGAGGGGGTCGCAGGACGACACGGATTCCCATTATAATAAAAGGTTAACACAAATCTGAGAATTTGTCAAGCCCTTTTGCCAATAAATTTGGGAAAATTATCGGCAAAAAGATCACCAAAAGTCAGTGATTTGGTAGCCAAAATCCGTTAACATCTGCCTAAATAGGGGCAAACTTAAACCGATAACATTACTGTGACATCCCTCTAATCTTTCCACGAATAAACCCCCCTTTCCTTCTAGGGCAAAACAGCCGGCACATTTGAGGGGTTCTTCGGTGTCAACGTAGGCAATAATTGTTTCATCGCTGATATTGGCAAAGTGAACTTTAGTAATCCCACAACGAGTCAAGGTTTGATGATTAACTCGATCGATTAAAGCATGACCTGTATAGAGTGTACCCACCAGACCGCGCATTTTTTGCCAACGATCGATCGCTTCTGATTTATCCTTGGGTTTGCCATAGACTTCCCCCGCTACTTCTAAGACGGAATCACAACCAAGAATTAATCCTGTATCAAATTGGGTGGCGATCGTTTGCGCTTTACATTGGGCTAAAGTTTGGACAAGATGGAGAGTATCATCAGCATTAATTGTCGATTCATCAAAGTTACTCACCCGCACAATCGGATCGATTCCGATCATTTGTAATAGTTTTTTACGCGCAGGAGAAGCGGAAGCAAGAATCAAGGGAATGGACATAATTTTTAAAGTAAACAAGATAGAAGACAGTTAGGTAGGGTGGGTTAGGCAATGACAAATTATTAGACTTAATTATCAATTTATCTATTTGCCGTAACCCACCATCAGTTATCAGTTTTTTAGCTATTTCTGCTAGAATTGGCAGGATTTTCGGGGGGTAAATAACGATCTAAAATCTCAACCATTCGTGATTCTCTTTCTTCAATTTTGTCAAATCGATTGTAAAAATCTGACTGAACCTCATAAAAATCCGACATCGATCGAGTTAATTGTCCTAGCAGTTGATAAAGTCCCCGTCTGTCTTTTTCCCATTCTTTTTTAGACTCAGCAAGACTATTAGTTAACGCTTCGATCGATTTGGCGTTAGAATTAGCGATCGCTCTAGTTTCTTTTAATCCCTGATTGGTTTCCTGTAGTCCTAATTTAATCTCCTGTAATCCTAATCTAATCTCCTGTAGTCCTGATTTAATCTCGCGTAGTTCTGTTAGGGTAGTTTCAGCAAGAGATTCGATTCTATCTAGTCTATTTTCTTCCGAGTTACTCATATTCAGTTATCAGTTATCAGTTATCAGTTACCAGTTATCAGTTACCAGTTACCAGTTATCAGTTACCAGTTATCAGTTACCACTTTCTTACTGATTACTGGTAACTGATTCAGTAAGTAATCTCAATTAATTGTTAGATAGTGGGACAGGCTTCTGGTTCTTTATATGTTATCTTTAATTATAACCGGCTACCTAGTTGATGATAGGTGGTGCGTTACGACGGATTTTTACCTTTAAGTCAAAACAGGAATTTTTGCCGTCTAACGCACCCTACATTTTACTATTGCCTATTGCCAGTGGTGCGTTACGACGGATTTTTACCTTTAAGTCAAAACAGGAATTTTTGCCGTCTAACGCACCCTACATTTTACTATTGTCTGTTGCCAGTGGTGCGTTACGACGGATTTTTACCTTTAAGTCAAAACAGGAATTTTTGCCGTCTAACGCACCCTACATTTTACTATTGCCTATTGCCAGTTTCCCTAACTAACCGAGAAAGAATCAACGATAGTTTCAAAGAGTTCTTGAATTTGCGTCCAACGTTTTTGGGAAGTGGAAAGATTAAAAGAATAGAGTTTATGATTATTAACCGTGACGCTGGCCAGATTATGACGTTCTTGGCCGTTGGGTAATTTAACTTGATATTCGAGGATATAATAATCTTGGCCGTCGATTTGATGGGATTCTGAGCGAATTAATTCTACTTCCTTATCGAGATTGGGGTTAAGACTGTTATTTTTCAGGAGACGATAGCCAACTTCCGAGGGAGTACCTAAATCTGTTAAGGTTTTATTGTCGGGGACGGGGTTGATAATAACGCTTAAATTTTCGCTCGTTTCGATCAGGTCATGAAAAACCACATCTACTCCCGCAACTTTTTTCACATCCACCTGCGTCCAACCCTTAGGATACAAGAATTGATAACCTTGGCTGCCACTGGTGTATCCTTGCAGTCCAGCGATGGGAGTTGCACAAGCGGTGAAGAGGAGGGTGGTAATTAGAAGGAAAGTCGCCAAAAGAGATTTAATCATGATATTTTGACCTGTAAGTAGGGCTGTTTAATTTTACCTTGAATTGTTTAGGTGAACGGATTATGAAAATTAAGAAAAAATTGACAATTATTATCGCTATAGCCACTTTTTTACTGACTATCTCTCCCCTAAGCGCTCAAACTACCGCTAACCCCGTGAAAGCTGTAGAATTTTATAATCGGGGGGTGGATCGTTTAACCGCAGGGGATTATTCAGGTGCGATCGCAGATTTTACTCAAGCTCTACAATTAGAACCGAAGGATGCCGATGCTTACTATAATCGCGGCTATGCGGAATTAGTTCTCGGCCAGTACGAGCGAGCGATCGCAGATTATACCCAGGCCTTGACAATCAACTCTAATTATGTTAATGCTCTCGGTAATCGTTGTTATGCCTATTATCTGACGAAAAAATACGAGGCAGCCGTGGAAGATTGCACAAAAGCGATCGCTTTAAACGGAAATTTTGCTGATTTCTTTATTTATCGCGGTAATGCTAAGGATGACTTAGGTAAACACCTAGAAGCGATCGAGGATTACACAAAAGCTTTGAGTTTACAGGGAACTAGAGGACAGGATCGCATTTTCTATAATCGCGCCTTGGCCTATAACCGAGCCGGACAGCAGGAAATGGCTTTAAGGGACTACAATGAGAGTCTGAAAATCAATGCTAATTTTGCCGAAGCTTACCACAATCGGGGTTTGACCTATTATAAATTGGGAAACAGGGAAAAAGCGATCGCTGATTTAGAGGCAGCAGCTCGTCTAGCGTTATCTCAGGGTAAACAGGGGACTGCGGCTAAGTCTCAGTCAGCAGTGGCATTAATTCAGGGTCAAAAGCCCTAAAATAGGGAGTAGTTGTGATTTTAGCGCTAAAGAGGAGTGAAAGGGGCTAAATCGCAACTACGAGGGACTAAATTTTAGCCAGCTTGAGATGCGTAAAAAGCGACGGCTAACAGTCCACCCACAAGTGTGATCGCAGCAACACCCCAGAAAATATAATTACGTTGTTGCGATTTAGTGGGTGGATCCGCTTGATAAACTTTCGGTTCAGCGGCGAAATTATTTAAGCGTCCACCTTCTTCGTTTGTATAAGGCATAATCAAAACCTCAAATATGACAATTTTTCAGGAAAAAAATCCTCTTATTACAATCGTACAACATATCAGTAACCGAGTCGGGGATGTTGGAAATTCCCACGGGGATAACAATTCCTAGTCTTGGGGTAACTGCCGGACTCTGCTATTTTTATTGGCGATCGCATTCCCAATGATTGAAACTGCGAAAACAAGTTTAAAAAGGCTAATCATACCAAATCCGTTTTTAATACTATGATAATGATCCTTGAATATAAGTATTGCTTCTTTCTTTTTTAAATCTTTTAAATCTCTCTGCAGCTATCTCGCAATAGTCTTGTCGAATTTCAAAACCCACAAAAATTCTTCCTAATCCCAAGGCCGCTATTCCCGTGGAACAAGAACCAGCAAAGGGATCAAGAATTATTTCTACGGGATTAGATGAAGCTTGTATAATTCTCTCGACAATTGCTAAAGGAAATTGTGCGGGATGTCCGGTTCTTTCCTTAGAACTGCGCTTTTCTCCTGTAGTGACTTTAGGAACTTCCCACACATCAGAAGGATTTTTACCGAGGGGATTACAACGATATTTACCATTTTTCTTTTGATTGGGATACTTAACGTTAGGGTCACGAATATTATCTAAGTTAAAAGTATATTCTTGGCAATTTTTGAGATAAAAAAGCCATTTTTCATTGCGAGGACTAAGACGATTTTTTGTAGAAACACCGGCCCCATATTTCCAGACAATTTCTTGTAAAAGATAAAAGGGAGACTTATCCCAAAGAAGATAGGGAATCGGAACACATAATCCCTTTTCTGGTACTTCTAAATAACCAACATTTAGCCAAAAAGCACCGTTATCTTGAGTAATCTGATAAATTTGCCCCAGCCAATTAGCACACCAATCAACATAGTCATCGATTGAAAGAACTCGTTCATATTCTTTGCCAATATTATAAGGTGGTGATGTAACAGTGAGGTCAATTTTTATGTCACTATGAGATAGTTTAGACAAAAAGTCTGTGGCATCTCCTTGATAAAGAATAAAGCCGTTGTCCGAGTAAAAAGGTTGACCAAGATGACTAACCAGAATTTCTTTAAGAGAATTAAATTTGTTGGCTCTATCTTTTTCTAACTCTGGAGAAAATGGCTGTAGTAAGGAGGAAGGAGCAATCTGAGTTGATTGATGATCAACAATTCCCTCTGCTAGATAAGAGTTTTGTTCCTTACTGGCAATTGGACGAGACTCATCTTCCCTAGACGATAGTTTTTTTTGTTTCCCCTGGGACTCTACAACCATAATTTCAAAGGACAGGTAAGTATTTTGATAGTTTCAATTATGCCCTTATTTTACCAAAATATCACTGGAGTTGTGCTTAATTTAATAACTTTTGTAATCATTCTCCTTCCCTTACCCTGGATGGGGAGGTAGAACCCCACCAAGAGTTAAAGATTGACTGATAAAGCAGCGAGTTTTCCTTGAAAAATCTCAACTGAGTAGATTGATAATTAGGAGATGCACCCGAAAATTATCCCTAAAATGGTGGTAAATAACCCATGGCATTTTTGACTCGATCAAGAGTTTGATTGGCCACCGCTTCTGCTTTGAGACGACCTTGTCGCAAAACCGTAGCTAAATAATCTTTATCCTCTCTAATTTGGGCGTATTTTTCCTGAATAGGTTGCAGAGATTTTATGGTCACTTCTGTTAACATCGGTTTAAATTGTCCCCAACCTAAATCGGCACATTCTCCCGCGACCACCTCTTGACTTTTTCCCGATAAAATGCTATAGAGAGTTAGTAAATTATGGCATTCGGGACGTTCTGGATCATCGAAAGTTAAACCCTTCACTAGATCGGTTTTACAGCGTTTAATTTTCTTGGCAATGACATCGGGACTATCGAGAATATTAATCCGACTCATCTCGGAAGGATCGGATTTAGACATTTTATTCCGGCCATCGGTTAAACTCATCACCCGCGCTCCTTCCTTGCGGATCATCGGATCGGGGAGTTTTAAAATTGGTTGTTTCGGTTGCCCAAAAAGATGATTAATTCTAACAGCTATATCGCGGGTTAATTCTAAATGTTGTTTTTGATCTTCTCCCACGGGTACTTTATCGGCATCGTAGAGTAGGATATCGGCAGCCATCAGCACGGGATAATCGAGTAAACCTGTGCCAACATTTTCCCCCTGTTTAATTGCTTTTTCTTTAAATTGAATCATATCGGTTAACCAATTTAAAGGGGTGATACAATTCAATAACCAAGTTAATTCTGTATGAGCTTTAACGTGGGATTGGACAAAGATAGTCGCATATTCTAAATCAATTCCGCAGGCTAAATATAGAGCGGCAATTGCTAAAGTATCCTCCGCAAGAGTGGCGGGATTATGGGGAACGGTGATCGCGTGTAAATCGACCACACAAAAGAAATTATCGTAGTCTTGTTGTCCCTCCACCCAATTGCGGATCGCACCGAGATAATTGCCTAAATGTAAATTGCCAGTTGGTTGCACACCAGATAAGATTCTTTGTTTACCCATAACTCATGCGATCGCTTTTTATCATGATTTTATTGTATCAGTTTTTGCAGCTAATTTCATCCTAAATCCAATTGGGAAAAATCATTCTCAGATAATAATCCCGCACTGACAGGGGAATGCCTAAATAAATTGGTAGCCAATGGATAAAAGCAAAAATTATCAAAATTATGAGGTAGCGCGAGCAATTTTTATAAATAGGACTGGAACTTTCTAAACCATCGGCTAAGAGCCAAGCTAGGGCAATCCAAGTGAAGCTATAGGCAGCCATATAATGATAGAGAAAGGTACAGCGACTAATTTTTAACCAGGGCAGCAGATTGGCAATATAGTTACAGATAAGATAGGCGGAAATTACTCGCTCTTTTCGGTTAAATAATCGACTAAAAACCACTAAAATTGCTATCGTAGAAAACCACCATAAAAACGGATTTCCCATAGCATGAACATCATAAATTTTATCACCTACTCTCTTAAAATAATAAGCCACAGGTCGCGTCATTACTAACCAACTATACCAAGGAGAACAATAGGGATGAACATCAGATTGATTGCCCTTTATTCTCTGATGAAATGACCAAATTTCTTGATGTACTTGCCAAAAATTATATTGATGGTTGACGAGAAGATGCGGTATCCACAGTAAACTATAGGTAACTAGGGGAAAGACAATTAAAGCGATAAAAATGTCCTCTAATCTCAGGTTAGTTACCTTTGTCCAAAGATGATCTTTTGACTGCTCTTGATTAAATAATTTTATTAACCAAGCAATACCGATAAAAATAAATATTCCCAGTAAAAATCCTAAGCCATTCCATTTAATATTTGCCGCTAAACCGAAAGAAACTCCCGATAATAATAACCAATTGAGGTTTGAATTTTTCTGGAGTGCTAATAAAAAAAATAATTGTCCAGACAAACCGAATAAAATTAAGTAAATATTATTGAGAGCATAGCGGGATTCCACCAGAAATAATCCGTCTAAACTAGCGAGAAAAGTTGTGATTAAAAATACAGTTTTTCTCTGGGTTAATTGATAAGCGATTGCACCAATAATTAGGGGAATAAAAGAACCAGTCAAAGCATTTAACCAGCGATAACTAAAAGTTGAGCGCAGGGAACCCGTTAAATTATTAATGGTTTCAGGAGCGGCAGGAAAATGAGAACCAATCCAGATACTAATAGCAATTAAATATTGACTTAACGGTGGGTGCGACTGGAAAAATTCTTTACCGATTAGATATTCATTGCCGTATTTAGCATAATAAACTTCATCGAAAACAAGAGTATTAAACTGACTGAGATTCCAGAATCTTATTCCTAGGGAAAATACAAATATCCCTAGGATAGATAGGTTAAATTTTACTTGAGAACTCATGGAAAGATAATAGTTATGATAACTGGGAATTTTCTGTTAAACGCAAGCGAAATTCTTTGATGGCAAGACGGGGATTAGGATGGTTGACGTATTCGGCTAATAATTCTAAATTTAAATCCGGTAATAAAGCACTTTTAGGGATTAAAATATATTCGCCATTCTCTTGTAAAGAATAGATTTTTAACTGATTATCTTGCCAAAACCAAACCTCTTGAGTTCCCAATCTTTTATAAACTTCTAAAACTTTCAGGCTGCCACTGGTTAAGATGATTTCGATCGCCAAATCAGGAAACTCTTTTTCTGTAAATAAACAAAAACATTTGTCTGGTTCTTTTCCCGCTTCTTTTTCCTGTTTTCGCAAAGTGGTGGAACCTAATCCCCAGAAATCAATTTCAGCATATTCTAAATAAGCTTCCACTAATCTACCGATATCTTCTTTGCTAACTTCATGACGACGACTAGGAGCCATAATTTCTACCATTCCATCTAAGTAAGTAATGCGATAACTCGAACTATCTTCTAAATGTTTTAAGAGGGTTTCGTACTGTTGCCAATTAACCCCAGAAATAAACATCCTTTGTTCAGGATCATTAGCTTTTAACTCGAAATCTTCTAATCCTTGTAACCGAATCGTAGTCATCATAAAATTAATTACCTCATCTATTTTACTTAATTACTCAGGAAGACTTATTTTGATTTCTTCTGGCGTTAATTTTAGCGCGTAAAATCCTAACTTTATAGGGATCGGCATCTTTTCGCCACAGAATCTGATGGCCCTTGATTGTAGCACAATGCTCCTCTAAACATTTTTGCCAACCCTGTAAACGTTCGATCGCTTTTCTATCTTCTAACAATCCCCAATCCTTTTCTAATTTAGTTAAGCGAAGCAATTTATCATAGTTGGGATAATCAGCCGTTACTAAAAGCTCTTTTTCGTGTAAAATTGGCGGATTAGGACTATCCCGATAATCACGAAAACTAAAATCAGCCGAACCTAAATATACATCCATGCTAGTAGCTAAAATCGGATGAATTTCTGAGTCAAAATTGGGGTAATAGAGATAGGAAATTTTGGGTTGACGAAAAGATAAACGAACAACGTTAGCATTTTCTAACCGTCCGATAGTTTGACTAGCACAACCTTCATATAAGCGTAATAACATCGGTAATTTTTCCAAAACGCTAATATGAATAGTTAGGGAATAACGGGAAAGTTTGCCTAAGGAACTATTTTCACAAGTACGAGCGATCGCTGCCAAATTTCCCGCACTTATTAACACTTCTTCTGCTAAAGCGCAAGCATTGCGATAACTGCCAAATAAAGCTTGAAAATCGGCACGGGTAGCGGGGGATAATTCCCGTACTTTCGGACAGTGGCTAAATTGACTTAAAGCTAAATAAAGTAAAAGATCGGCGCGTCTTTTGTCGGCAATTATCTCCCATTCTTCCCCTTCTGTTACTTGTAGAATCACTTGAAAAGCGCGTCTAAAAGTGCCAAATTCTGCCTTAATTTCTTCCTCTTGTAATAATTCTCCCGCAACGGGTAAACGTCCCTGCTGGGTATAAAATTCCATCAGGGGAGTTAATAAATCTTCGTAATCTTCAAAGCGTTTGAGATGGGTTGTAATTTTAGGGGTGGTAGCGCGGGAACGACATCTGGATAAACGAAAAGTTTCGGCTTTTTCTTCCTCTCGAAAAACTAGATAAATTCCCAAAGTTATTGGAATAGAATCAACCCCTAAACTGCTATCAATATACTGTTTTAGTTCTTCCTGTTGATAGTATTTTTGAAAAGTATTACGACGAGTTATAATTCCATCTTCATAAGCCATTAAACCCCGTTCGCTATCATCAATTAGAATCTGTGCCGAAACAATTAAAACTTGACGGGTTAATTGCCAAGCTTTTAATAAAGCTTCCTGCCGTTCTTCGGCGGATTCAATAACATTAATTACATAGCCTAAATTAACAATATCAGATTCAATTAAAGGACTATCGGGACGATAATAAGGATCCCAACCTTCACTTTGATAACCCTGTTCAGCTATGCGTTCTATATCACCTCCATAACCACAACCGTAATCAAAAAAAGTGGTTTCAGGAAGAAATAATCCCGCCGCTAATGCTAATCTTGCCGGACGAGAAAGAGTTTTGCGAACAAGAGCGGCTTTGTGGCGATCAATTATTATCGATTTTTCCCTTTGTCCCTCCAGATTACAAACTAAATAATCTCCTGCAAAATCAAGGTGATGCTTTCTTAAAAGCCTTTGCCATTCCTGTTTAGTACCGATGGGATAAGAACTGTTTAAAAGTCCTAAAGCACTCTCGATTTTTGTGAGATGCTCGAATTCTTCATAAAGGGGATAGTCCCTAGTAACAAAAGTTTCTTTTCGGTGTAAAATGGGCGGATTATCAGCATTTTGATAATTCCATTCACTCAAGATTAATGTCCCCATATCTACCACTAAACTTTTAGTTAAAACTGGGTGAGGTTCTCGATCAAAATCGGGATAAAAAAGATAGGATATTTTCGGTTTATCGGTGCTAAATTTAATTATTGTTGCCTCAGATAAATGCTGATTAATTCTTGCTTGTTGTTCGTAATTCTGGAGGATAGGATTCAGTTGATGTAATGCTTCTCTATGAACATAAAGCGCCCCCGGTAATAGTTTACCGATGGGACTAACTTGACACAGTTGCACGATTAAGGCGAAATTCTCAGCCATGGCAATTAATCTGTCTAATAACAAATTCTAGAGACAGAAAAAAACTAAATAAATCTAGTTAAATGAACCCGATAGCGATCTTTTTTGGTCACAGTAACCTCACCCACTTCTAGACGACCTTTTCCCCGGAAAGAAATCAAATCACCAGTTTTAACATTATAACTAGATTGACTGATATCTTTCCAGTTAACTCGCACATCCCCGGCACTAATTGCTTCGGCCATTTTACTGCGAGAAATGCCAAAACCCGCCGATGCGATCGCATCCAAACGTAAGGAAGCTTCCACGGTATTAATTTCTTTTTTTTGCGGTGGTCTGACTTTTAATTCCGTCAAAGGAATCAGGCTAGTTTTCACGGGAACCGAACGCACTTGTCGCAAATTAGCAGATAAAAAATCTGCCAATTCAGGCACTACAATTGCCTGCGCTCCTCGCTCACCTAAAACAATTATATCGCCGACTTTTTCCCGAACGATACCCGTCCCCAACATCGCCCCTAAAAAATCCCGGTGGTTAGCGGTATCAAAAAGAAAATTACCGGCAATATCAAGGGCAGATAGGGGAATATCTGTTACTGTCAAAGGTAGATCAACTCTAGCAATACCGAGGCGCTGTCTTTCTGCTTGGGGATAACCGCCCCATTTTTCCATTGACACATCAGTTAAACGCTGAAAAACTCGTTCTACTTCCGCTAAAACCGCAGGAGAAAGAAAGTCTGTCACCGTCACTTCCCAAGTCTTAATCGCTTGTTCGGCTTTATCAATAACTTTCGCTATCTCCTCGCGGTTTTCAACACCCTTTAGCAATTCTTCTCTTGGTAACATTGTTTTCTGGTAATTAATCAAAAATTCTTAGGAAAAAATCAAATGACCGATAACTTATTCCTAATAACCGTTCACCGTTCTAGGGCGTATCCTTGCAGATTTTCGGGGTTAAATTGACGGAGGATAAGAGTCGCTTGATTTTTCAGGTTTTCGGAACCCTGCACGACAATAATATATTTTCCCGCGCCGAGACGATTGCGATAGGGAAGTGCATCGCCACTGCCGGACGATAAACCCACGCCACCACCGACGAAAATACTGCCCATCGCCCCCCCAATCGCCCCAGCAATGCCGCCCACGATATGATTGCCCGGTTCTCCGGCCCAATCAAAAGTATGCAATCCCGTAATCAGGTTAAAAAGGTAGCCGCCGGCAAAACCGAAGGGAATTAGCCAAAAAGCCATGAGAGTAGCCCGTTTTTTGGCCTGTTGGAAGGGATCGATCAAACCGAACTCATCGGCACTTTTATAGCCGCGACCGAGAATGGTCACTTGAGATTGGGGAATTCCCGCTTTTTCGAGGGCAACGGCAGCTTCTTCTGCTTCTATGCGATCAGCTAACACGGCAATGAGATAATTCATATTCTCCAACTTTTCAGGCTATCTTCATCTCCTATTGTAAGGATTTTGGGGACTGAAAAGCCGCTCGCTCGAGAAAATATGCAAGGGGATGGGAAAAAATTATTTTATTTGGCTTATTTCTGGCAATAATTGACCATAAAGATTAAGGGAGATAGTTATCATCTTTAAGGACATTTTTTTCGCTAAAAAGAAACCCCCATTTTGCCTCAACCTAGAAGGACAGCCACAATCACTACTTTAGGCCAATTATCATTATTAACAAGAAGTTTTTGGGGATTATTATCATTGGGATCAGACTGTCAAGCTTGACTCACTTGTGTCATTATTTTAATGTTATCCCGGTTCACTCCTGACGTAAAAACTAAAAAACAGATTAGAGTTCCGGCAATAATAGCGGCTCTCTTATTTTTTGTGTGGTCAGTTTAACTTATATAGTAGTGATCGATCTTTGTGTCCTCTGTGTCTGGAGTGGTTCGTTCCACTCACTCACCCGCAAGACTGTATCTTAGAATACATTTTACCCACCAAACCTAAGAGAGCCTGATAGCTAGTCTTCAGTGAAACCCCAGCAGTTTTTGGGTAGTGGGTAAGAACCCTCCTGCAGCCACTCCAACCAATCCGACTTTAGTTGTGGGTTCTGGAATGGTTTCCCCGCGTTCTTGCAAAACCTCAAGGTAAAGTTCAATCGCTTCTTTAATATTTTCCTGAACCTCTTCAAAGGTATCTCCAATACTCACGCAACCGGGCAAGTCGGGAACCATTGCGCCCCAGTTTGTTTCGCCTTGTTCGTAAATGACGGCATACTCTTTCATCGTTTATCCTCCAATTGAGCTTGTTTCCAAATCGAGGCTAATGTTCCTTTGGGTATGTCGTCCCCAGACTTGCCAGGAACAACCACGATTCCTGGCTTTGTTTCATGGGCAAGGATACGATGGCTCCCGCGCATTCGGATCCGATACCAACCATCAGCTTCTAATCGTTTGAGTACATCACGAACTTTCAATTATCCTCTCCCTTGTCCCCACCCATCGGGTACTTGATTGTAGATTATGAAGGGTATTGTGGCTACTCATAATAATGAGACAATTTATCAAATTTTCGGTTCGAGAAATGAGCGAACGGTGAGTCACTAACCGACCTATCTCAACCCTAACAGCATCAGATGGGATAAAAGCTGCCTGCCCCTGGTTTGCTCAAGGATTACTCAGGATACTGACGCGGACTTTTTCACCATTTTGCAAAGGTTTACTACTATTAACGACGAAACGCTCCCCCGGTTCAAGTCCAGTGATAATTTCTACTTGACCGTCAAGCGCTTGACCGAGACGAACGGGCCGTTTTTCCACTTGCGAGTTCTCCTCGGAAAGGACGAAAATGGCCGAGGATTCCCCTTGACTGACAATTGCTGTTTCGGGAACAATCACCTGCGCGGCAGAATTATTATTAAACCGCACCCGGGCCAATAATCCCCCTTTAATTAAACCATCCCCATTGGCTAGAGTAATCTCCACGGGAATCCGCCGGGCCGTGCCTTGGCTGAGGGGGAAAATTCTGGTGATGCGACCGGAAAAATTTCTATTACCGAAAGCATCAAGGCTGACATTAACCTTTTGTCCTAAATTAATCGTTTTTAAATCCAATTCTGATAATAATACCACTACCTTGACCTGCTGAAAATCGCCAATTTTGAGGACTTCATCGCCGATACTGACTAAATCCCCCGGCTCTTTCAGTTTTTCGATAACTATCCCCGTCGCCGGTGATTTAAGAGTAGCGTAGGCCTGACGTTGTTGTTCCTGAGCGATGACCGATTTTTGGGCGGCAATTCTGCCGATAATTGCCGCCACTACCTGCTCCTCGACTTTAATTCTTGATCGCCCGCTATTAACGGCTTTTAAAGCCACTGCCGCCGCAGTTTGGGCTGTTTCGCCCTGTTGTAGGGGAATCGCTCCTTCTAGGGCTAATTTTTGCAGGCGCTCGGCATCATTTTTGGCCTGTTGGTATTGTAGTTGTAGGCGCTGCACTTCAATTTCAGCGTTACTGACTTCAATTCTTGCCCGGGCTAATTCCGCTTCTAGGGCCGACAGGGCGGCTTTTTCTTGCCGGACAACGGTGGCGAGGAGACGGTCATCAACACGAGCGAGGATTTGTCCTAATTGCACCCCATCTCCCACATCAACGAGGAGATTGAGTAACTGCCCAGGGGCTTGCGATCGCAGAGAAACCACTTTTAAAGGTCGGGTAGTTCCCGTGTAATCGAGATTGCCTCCGCTGGTTGCCAGTTTAGCCGTGGCGACGTTGACGGTGGTAGTACGGGCTGCTGGTGGCGGTGGTTGGGTTTCGGTCCGGGGAGAACAACTGGCACTGAAGGATAAGATAACCAGAGCGGAAAGGATAATCGGATTCGATCCCATGGCGATAGTCCTAGTAGAAAGCCGCTTTTGAGTCGATGGTCGCCTATTCTTCGTCCCAAGCTTCTACTGCTACCACTTCGCTGAGAGGGTCTTGCATGGAGAAACCGAAATCGAGCAACTCTTGCTTCCAGTATGTCCACTCATCTCCGTATAACAGAGCCAGTTTCCAGATACTATCGCTAGGTTTGACTACTTTTGCATCTATCCACTTGCTAACCTTGCGTTGAAACTTCACCATCGGGTGAGCTACAGCTTGTTTGGTCATAAATTCAATTGCTATGAATACTTCAGATTTTGCGCTTCCCGACTAAACTAACTCAAGACTAAGACTTTTGCCATTACAAGGGATCGAGAAGCGCATTTATTAACTTACTTGTACACCAGATCTCTGGTTTTAGGCAAGTCTTTTTAACCAAAAGTACGGTAATTACTACTATAGATTAGTATAACCGGAGGCCACAATCATGGAACCGATGCCTCGATCGGTGAAAATTTCCAGTAAAAGGGCGTGGGGAAGACGACCATCGATAATATGAGCAGCTTGAACTCCCTGAGCCAGCGATCGCACACAGCAGCTAACTTTGGGAATCATCCCGCCGACAACGATGCCTTTTTGAATCAAGTCCCGGGCCTGTTGTATATCCAATTTAGCCAATAAAGTGGAAGGATCCTTGTAATTCTCTAAAATTCCAGCTGTATCGGTCATCAAAATCAGTTTAGGCGCCCCTAAAGCCGCCGCTATTTCTCCGGCTACCGTATCGGCATTGATATTATGAGCTTGGCCAGTTTCATCGGCGGCCACACTGGAAATCACGGGAATATAGCCACTATTGACCAAGGATTCGACGACGCTAGTATCGACACTGCTCACTTCTCCCACAAAACCAATGCCCTCTTTACCCACGGGACGAGCAGTGATCAGATTACCATCCTTACCGCATAATCCTACCGCTTTACCGCCAGCTTGATTGATCAGGGCAACAATTTCTTTATTGACGCGCCCCACCAGCACCATTTCTACCACATCCATGGTGTCGGCATCGGTGACGCGTAAACCGTCTTTAAATTGGGGTTCAATGCCCAATTTATCCAACCAACTATTGATTTCTGGACCGCCGCCGTGGACAATAACGGGACGAACCCCCACACAGGAGAGAAAAACGATATCTCGCATCACCGTGTCTTTGATATCGCTGTTATTCATGGCCGCACCACCGTATTTAACCACTACGGTACGACCGCGAAATTCTTGTATATAGGGTATGGCCTCGCTGAGGATTTTCACCCGTTGGGCATCGTTTTCCTGGATATTATTATTCATGCGTTTTTTTACCTGTCTGATTCAGTGACCAGTTTAGCGGTTTCGGGTTTGACAAAAACTGTTCACCCTGAACGGATTGCTAGAAAGTCTTAGAATTGCCGAATTTTTCGACGCAACGGACAAAAATCTCGACTCCCATCCCTAACACCGATTCATCAAAATCAAAGCGGGGATGATGGTGGGGATAGGCTAATCCTAATTCGGGATTGGCAGACCCCAAGAAGAAATAACAGCCCGGTACTTCCTGTAAAAAGAAGGACATATCTTCCCCTCCCATGGTTTGACATTCGGGAACGATTCCGGCTGGGGTTTCCACCACTTGTGCGGCGATGGAGCGCACTAATTCCGCCATCTGATCATGATTGATTACCGGGGGATACAATTGCCAGTAATCGAATTGATAACTAGCCCCCTGACTTTGACAGATGCCCGCAATAATTTCTGCCATCCGTTCTCGGAAATAGCCCCCTAACTGGGGATTGAAATAGCGCACTGTCCCACTGAGATTAGCACTATCGGCGATCACGTTTCTAGCGCTTCCCGCCGCTAATTTACCCACAGTCACCACGGCGGCATCGAGGGGGTTAAGGTTGCGGGCGACGATGGTTTGCAGGGCGTTGACGATTTGGGCCGCCACCAGTAGTGAATCGACGGTTTGATGGGGAATTGCTCCGTGGCCGCCCCGGCCTTGAATCTGGAGATCGAAACATTCCACCGCCGCCATTAAAGCCCCATTTTTCACGCCTACTGTCCCTAAGGGCAGATTATTCCAGAGATGTAGCCCGATAATTCCGTCCACGTCGGGATTTTTCAGCACTCCCGCTTCGATCATCGGTTTCGCACCCCCCGGCCCCTCTTCGGCGGGTTGGAAAATAATTTTTACGATCCCCTTGACATGGTGACGGTTTTGTGCTAGGTAAACTGCTGTGCCGAGAGCGATCGCTGTGTGACCATCGTGACCACAGGCGTGCATCTGGCCGGGATGTTGGGAACGATAGGGGACTTGGTTTTCTTCGGCGATCGGTAGTGCATCCATATCGGCCCGCAGGGCTAAAACTGGCCCCGGTTGACTGCCTGCGATGGTGGCGACAATTCCGGTGCCGGCGATGCCAGTTTGATGGTCAATTCCATATTTAGTCAGGGTTTGACTGATTAAGGAGGCGGTGAGATGTTCTTGAAAGCCTAGTTCTGGTTTTTGGTGTATTTGTCGGCGCCAGTGAACCAATTGCGGCTGCAGGGAACGAATAGCAAGGCGAATTTGAGCGCCATTCAAGCTATTAGGAACGGGAAAGGAGGAAATCATCGAAAATTTGGGTCTGAAACCCCGTCGTTCTACGACGGCTTTACTGTTAAATATTAGCGCATTTACACGATATATGCTAGAATGCGAGACATGGAAAAAGCCTATTCGTTTCGATTTTACCCAACACCAGAACAAGAGTCGCTATTGCGGCGCACTTTGGGCTGTGTAAGATTAGTTTACAATAAAGCTCTCCACGAACGAACACAAGCTTGGTACGAAAGACAAGAAAGAGTAGGATATGCTCAAACTTCTTCAATGCTAACCGATTGGAAAAAACAAGAAGAATTAGAGTTTTTAAACGAAGTTAGCTGTGTACCTTTACAACAAGGGTTAAGACATTTACAAACAGCTTTCACTAATTTCTTTGCTGGTCGTACTAAGTATCCTAACTTTAAGAAAAAACATCAGGGAGGAAGTGCCGAATTTACCAAGTCTGCTTTTAAATTTAAAGACAAACAAATCTATTTAGCTAAATGCACAGAACCTTTACCTATTCGCTGGTCGCGACAAATACCAGAAAGCTGTGAA
>NZ_JAPZSR010000050.1:0-34321 GCF_027531875.1 Microcystis sp. LE19-84.1B
AATCAGTCTTTAATAACCAGATTTAGTATGAATCGCCTTCTAGGTGAGCAACTCACATAAGCTGTGAAAACCCAAAAAAAGGGCGAACAAAATTCACCCTAACAGACACAGTAATCATCCTACAAAGTGCTGATAAACTGATCAAGGCGATCGAATCCTTTTTCAATCGTCTTTAGGTCTGTAGCATAGGAAAGACGAATACAATCATCAGCACCAAAAGCAATACCGGGGATAGCAGCCACTTTTTGGGTTTCGAGGAGTTTCTGACAAAAATCCCGGGATTTTAAACCAGTTTGACTAATATCGATAAACACATAAAAAGCACCGTTGGGAGTAGGACAATTGAGTCCAGGGAGCGATCGCACTCGTTCTAAAATATACTGTCGGCGATCGCTAAAAGCTTTGACCATTTCCTCGATGCAATCTTGGGGACTCGCCAAAGCAGCGATCGCACCGTACTGAGCAAAAGTGCAGACATTGGAGGTACTATGACTTTGGATCTTAGTCATAGCCTTGACAATTTCCACCGGTCCTGCTATGTAACCGACGCGCCACCCCGTCATCGAGAAAGCTTTAGCAAAACCATTGCTAATAATACTGCGCTGAAAGATTTCTGGGCCAAAAGAAGCGATACTGCGGTGAATTGCGCCATCGTAGAGGATTTTCTCGTAAATTTCATCAGAAACCACTAAAATATCCTTTTCAACCACAATTTTGGCTAAAGCGGCGATTTCTTCGGGAGTATAGACAATGCCGGTGGGATTAGAGGGAGAATTGAAAACAAATAATTTAGTTTTCGGTGTAATTGCCGCTTCTAGCTGTTCGGGGGTGATTTTATAGTGATTCTCTAGGCTAGTGTTCACTATAATCGATGTTCCTCCCGCTAACGTCACCATTTCAGGATAACTCAACCAGTAGGGTGCGGGAATAATTACTTCGTCTCCCGCTTCAATTAACGCCATGATTAGATTGTAGAGAGACTGTTTACCGCCATTGGTAACGATGACATTATCGGCATTGTATGCTAGTTGATTATCCCGCAGCAATTTCTCGGCGATCGCTTTTCTTAACCCCAGTTCTCCGGCAGCCGGTCCGTAGCGAGTTTTTCCCTCATCGAGGGCCTTTTTCGCGGCAGCTTTGATGTGAGTGGGTGTGTCGAAATCTGGCTCCCCGGCGCTAAAACTACAGACATCTTCGCCGTTTCTCTTCATTTCCTTGGCCAGAGAGTCGATAGCTAGGGTAAGGGAGGGGGTGACTTGATTGACTCGTGACGCTAGTTTCATAGTATTTTACCCTGAAAGGGCTTTTCTGATGACCTACACAACCTTTAGTATTGTCCATCACCTCGATTGTTCTGGGTGTTTTTTTATATAATCTCCGGAATTGCGGCGCTTAGGGATGGGTGTGGGGTGATGGGGTGATGGGGTGATGGGGTGTGGGGTGATATCTTGTTCCCAGGTTCTACCTGGGAACACTCTTTTCAGGTTCTACCTGAAGAATACTTTAAGGCTCTGCCTTAAATATTGTGTGTCAAGGCTCTGCCTTGACACAAGCGATCAGTTTTTTCCACTGTTGACTGTTATTGAGGATTTTTTCTTTTCGAGGGTTTTTGTTTGCTGGTAGGGAGTAGGGGAGCGGTTAATTTTTCGTAGAGTTCAAAGAGGTATTCAATACGGTTTAATTCACTGGTGAAAGGTTGGGGACGATAACACAAATCAACGGCTTTGTCAAGTTTTTGGTGAGCTTTGAGCAAGTCGGGAGGCATGGTTAAAGGATCGTATAAATCCGCAAGGCTACTGTCAGGATATTTTACCCTAGTATCTAGCACAGCTTGAGCGCAAGTTTCGACGGTTTGTTTTTGTTTGTCGGTGATATTTTCTGGAAAGGGGTAGTTATTATAAACAATATCTTTTGAATAACGGTAATCGCTTTTTAATCTTCCACACACATATTTAACCCATGCCATGTGCATTTCTGAAGTAAGAATACCGAATAAATATAGATTTGCATTAGTAATTAATAGAACTTGATCATTACCAATCACATTTTTATTCATAAAACCTATGGGAATATATTTTCTTCTTTCAGATGAGACACGGGGAACAAGTAAATAATTAGTATCAGGTTGTGCTATTTGACAGAATAGAGTAGGTGTCGCCGCAAATTTACGAGTAGAAGCGGCTTTACTTTTTAATCTAAAATTTTTAACCTTATCTACTCTTTTGATGACTTCTGGTAATGTCTTTAATTCCCTGGGAGAAATATCAAGTAACCATAGACAGTAGCGACTATAACCATTAATAAATTCTTGCGCTCCTGTATAAGGTTTAATCCATTTTTCTGCCTTCGGCTCTAATTTTAAAAATTCTTCTTTTTCTGGTTCTGTAAAAATAAAATTACCACCATCTC
This sequence comes from Microcystis sp. LE19-84.1B, assembly GCF_027531875.1. NCBI lineage: Bacteria > Bacillati > Cyanobacteriota > Cyanophyceae > Chroococcales > Microcystaceae > Microcystis > Microcystis sp. LE19-84.1B. The sequence continues at coordinate 2,410 of NZ_JAPZSR010000050.1, forward strand.
TTGGCATACTACCAAAACGCATTAATGGAACATTAGATAAAGGAAAACTCCGGTTATTAATAATGATGTCACTTCCATCAACCAAATAGGGATTAATATTATTCGACTGAACAACTAATGATTCACCTTGAATATCTTCATAATCAAAGAGGATTTTATTTGTTATATTAAAACTTGCAAAGCCAATAATAACACAATGAACTGCGGCGTTTCCTTTGGCTTCATTACTCCATTTAAAAGTACGATGGGCAAAATGAATTTTTAACTGATATTTTTGAAAAAGAATATTCCAAAGTAAGGCAACTTGCTCCCCTTGAGATATAGAATTTGTGGAAACAAAAGCAACCCTGATTCTATTGCCCTGAATTATTTGAGCAGCCTTAATATACCATGCACACACATAATCCAAAACGCCTATTCCTTTCTCACCGTCGAAAACATAAGCCATATCATTCCTTTGCTCATCGTTCATAATCATCGCACCAACAAAAGGAGGATTTCCTAAAATAAAATTGAGCTTCTCTTTTGAGATAACTTCCTCCCAATCAATCCGCAAGGCATTGCCATGAACAATCTTTGCCGCTTTCTTTAATGGTAAACGGACAAAATACTGACCAAAAGTATTACTAGCTTTAATATTCATCTGATGATCAATTAACCACATCGCCACTTCTGCCACCCTCACCGCAAACTCATCGTATTCAATACCAGCAAACTGATTGACATCTACCTGAATAATGGTACTAATATCTGTTACTAACTGCCCCGTTTTATCTAACTCCTGTAATACTAAAATCTCTAAATCTCTTAACTCCCGATAGGTAATAATTAAAAAATTGCCGCAACCACAGGCAGGATCAAGAAAATATAAATTAGCAATCTTTTTCTCAAATTCTAGTAATTTACTGCGATTGCCTTTAATCTTCTCAAATTCCCTGTGTAAATCATCTAAAAATAACGGTTTAATCACCTTTTGAATGTTCTTCTCGGAGGTATAATGCGCCCCTAAATTGCGTCGTTCTTTTGGATTCATTACCGCTTGAAACATAGAACCAAAAATAGCAGGGGAAATTTTTCCCCAATCAAAAGCACAAGCTTCTAATAACATGAATCGCATCTTACTATCAAAAGCCGCTAAGGGTAATGACTCTTCAAATAACTTGCCATTTATGTAGGGAAATTGAGTTAAATTCTCATCGAGATTTTTTAATCTTTTTTCTTCTGGTGTATTCAAAACCTGAAAAATAGCATCAATGTGCATCGCCAAATCACTGCCATCTTCTTTGGTATGTAGATCGATATATTCCCAGAAAATCCCCTTGTTAAAAATACCCGTATCATCGGCAAATAAACAAAATAATAAACGCACTAGATAAACTTCTAAATCATGCCCCATATAACCAATTTCTTTCAGGCAATCATGAAGTTTTCCCATTAACTCGGCAGCTTGAATATTGACGGGATCTTCGTCTTTATAAACTCGCTTTTCGTAACCCGCAATAAAATCAAATAAATGAACATTATCAACAAAATTATTTAATTCAAATTCCCATTGATTACCCGAATCTAAATCATATAATTTAAACCGTTGAAAATCCGAGACTAAAATATAACGCGGTAACTCATGTTCCTTTAAATTGGGAAAATAATCCTTGGCTTGTTGTGTGGCTTTTTCTAAATCTTTCCCCTTCGATTTATGCTCAACTAAAATCGTTCCTTTCCAGAGTAAATCAATAAAACCTTGCTTATTATCTGCTTTTTTTATCGGTTGCTCAAAACTGGCTACCCTACGCCGTGAAATGCCAAAGACATGAAAAAACTCATTCCAAAAAGATTGAGATTCTGCTTTTTCTGAAGTCTCTCCTTCCCACTCTTTTTGAAAAGCGATGGCGCGATTTTTAATTTCATTCCAACTTAAAGGCATAGTTTTAACTCCTTATCTTTCGCCGGTTTGCTCAAAGATAGTAGAAAATGGTGTAGGGAGCCAGATGCAGTCAGCAAGGGATATAGATAGTTTCCATTTTAGGTTATTTTTTGGTAAACTACAAGGAAAGCTAGAAATTAGCAACGCCTTGAGAATTGTATCCGCTTAGTTATCAGTGCAGTTATTGACTCCAACGAAAAACTTATCGCTATGTCCAAGACTCTCTACGAACAAGATTTTCAATTGTGGCTCGCAACAACAATTAGCCACCTACAGAAGCGGGAATTTGCTGCGCTGGATACTGATAACTTAATTGAGGAGTTAACCGAGTTGGGAAAATCGGAAAAAAGAACTTTAGAAAGTAATTTGATGATTCTTTTGGCTCATTTGCTCAAATTAAAAGTACAGCACGACGCACCGCCATCAATGAAGGATAGCTGGTATTGTTCTATTATTGAGCATCGTCAGCGCATTCAGAAAAACTTACGCGATACTCCTTCCCTCAAATCCTATCTAGAAACTGCTATCGAGGAAGCTTATCCAGATGCTCGTCAAGTGGCAATTAAGGAAGGGAAACTCGCTCAATTTGGTGTTCGGATTCCCCCAGAAAATGATTATCCTCAAATTTGTCCTTTCTTGCCAGAGCAAATCTTAGATGAGAACTTCTATGGCAATTGACTAGAGGAAATAGTTAAGAAAAAAGTTAATTTTTAATATTTTATGACTCGACTAACTCCGATTCAAATTGACGAAAATACTCTAAGTGGGTAGGTGGAATTAAATATAAGATGAACGTAGGTTGGGTTGAAGCATGAAACCCAACGCCCGATTATGTTACGCTACCGCTAACCCATCCTACAAATAATTGTGCCTCCCTACTTAATTTACATAGAGTCCACCGATAACCTAGAAATTCCTGCCAAGACATTAGGAACAGAGGGAAGAATTGCTAAAGGGGTAATTTCTATACCAGATAATTGAAAATCATCACAATAATTATTGAGAAAAGTGGAACCTACAGAAGAACAGTATCTTGTCTTAAATGCTCTTGAAACTTTGGGACTCCTACTCTTTAGAGTCTATGATGAAGATAATGGAGCTTGGCTAATCATTACTTCTAGTCTAACATTGCCCAGATCATACTTATTGCCTAATGGCGAAATTATTCCCCTAGAATGGATGCTTTAACCATGAAAAAACCGACAGAACTTCAACAGCAAGAATACGAAAGAATTGGCGAAATTGCAGCCAAAGGAAGACAGCGTTATCTAGAAGCAGGAGGCGACCAAAAAATCTGCCCTAGCGGAAGAAAAGGAAATGATTATTTAACCGATGAAGAACGTAAAGAAATTTTACAATTAGCCCGTCAGGTTTTTGGCGTTCAGATTAAAGATGGCCAAGTTTACTGTCAAGGACGGACTTGGAAAATATCCGATAAAAAAGTCTCAAAAGATACCGAAAAATGAACTAAATATTGCTAGTGTAGAACCTAGGTTAGGTTGAAGCATGAAACCCAACGCCCGCTCATGTTACGCTACCGCTAACCCATCCTACAAATAATTGTGCCTCCCTACTTAAATGCGCGGACAGCTTAGAACTTACCTAAACAAAAGCCCCCAGAAAACATCACTTTCTAGGGGTCTAATTACAATTGACGGAAAACAAACTTATGGGGAGGTTAACCTCCAGCTACCGCAGGAACGATACTGACTTCATCGCCATCTTTTAAGGGGGTTTTTGTCCCATCGAGGAAGCGAATATCTTCACTGTTGACGTAGAAATTTAAAAAGCGCCGGGGTGCGCCCTCTTCATCGCATAAGCGGGCCTTAATACCGGGGAAACTTGCTTCTAAGGATTCGATTAAACCACCGACACTACTAGCACTACACTCGATGGTAGCCTTATTTTTTGTAAATTTTTGCAGGGGAGTGGGAATGAGAACTTTTACAGCCATAGATATCAAGGAAAAAGTGGAAAGGACAGTAAGCTGTCCGCGAATTTAAATTGCTTGTGGAGATGAGGCAAGAGGATAATCACCCCATCATCCCTTAGTATCAATTCTAGACGAGAACCTGTTGCCATTCGAGGCGTTCGAGGGTGCGGGAACGTTCCAGGGCCCGTTCAAAGCTTTCTAATTTCGGTTCGATTAACAGGGGTTCACCGATATAACCCTGTACCGCTTCTTGGGTTTTTAGACCATTACCAGTGATATAAACGACTGTGGTTTCTTCGGGGTCGATTTTACCCGCTTCTACTAATTTTTTCAAGACAGCGATAGTCGTACCGCCCGCAGTTTCCGTGAAAATGCCTTCCGTTTCTGCCAAAAGTTTAATACCTTCGATAATTTCGGCATCGGTAACGGATTCAATATTACCGCCAGTTTTACGGGCAATATCAAGGGCATAAACACCATCGGCGGGATTACCAATAGCGATCGATTTGGCGATAGTATTGGGTTTAACTGGGGCGACAAAATCCCGTCCTTCCTTGAAAGCTTGGGCAATGGGGGAACAACCTTCCGCTTGAGCGCCACTAAAACGCACTGCTTTATCTGCCACCAAACCGACTTTAACGAATTCTTGGAAGCCTTTATAAATCTTAGTAAAGAGGGAACCACTGGCTAAAGGTGCGACAATATGGTCGGGTAGTTTCCAGCCTAATTGTTCAGCCACTTCAAAGCCTAAAGTTTTGGAACCTTCGGAATAGTAGGGACGCAGATTGATGTTGACAAAACCCCAACCGTAGGTATTGCCCACTTCGGAACAGAGACGGTTAACCTGATCGTAATTGCCTTTGACTGCCATGACCGTGGGATTATAGATTAGGGTGCCGAGAATTTTACCTGCTTCTAAATCGGAGGGAATGAAAACACAACAGTCTAAACCGGCGTGAGCGGCAATAGCGGCGGTGGAATTGGCCAGATTTCCCGTACTAGCACAGGAAACGGTAGTAAAACCTAATTCTTTGGCCCGGGTAAGGGCGACGGATACCACTCTATCTTTGAAGCTGAGAGTGGGCATATTGACGGCATCATTTTTAATGTAGAGATTTTTTAGACCCAAGCGCCGGGCTAAACGGTGGGATTTCACTAGGGGAGTCATACCCGTACCCACATCGATAGGATTTTCACTTTCCACTGGCAAAAAGGAACGATAGCGCCAGATGGAATTGGGACCTGCTTGAATGCTTTCTCTGGTAACGGTGCGACGGATGAGGTCGTAATCGTAGTCCACTTCTAGGGGGGCAAAGGTTTCTTCGCAGATATTCAGCGCTTTCAGGGGGTAAGAAGTCCCTCCTTCCTTAGAAACCAAGCGGGTAAAGGTGGGGATGAATTTTGAGGTTTTGATGTTTGTCGCTAGGGTCATGATTTTCCTGTCTTGCCGTCAACTGAATCTACAAGCATCCTATCACCCGCAAAATCTTGGTGTCAAATATACCCGACTATTTTTGTCGGGTATAAATTTATACAAAAACTAGGAGATATTCTGGGGAGCAGCAAGGGTTAAGGGGAGATGGTTGGGCTGCCGTGTCAGAAAACTTCGGGGTAGTTTTAGGTCAAAAAAAGGACGAGGAGAAGGGATTTAAGTGTTTTAGGAGGCTATAGCCTATTTACTGCGAATTTTATCGAAATAAGCTCTGATTTTTGTTTAAATAGCTTAAACAGGGGGCGATTAACTGCGGTTGCCAGAAAGTTTCTCGCTTTACTCAGGATGATTGTCAAGAAAAATGACAAATTATGTGATTTTGTTGAGAAATAATAATTTTTTCTGGACTGCCCAATAAAATTGACCATTTTCGGCAGTCGTCAGGAGATTATTTTTATTTATTCTCCCTTCTCCCTAGGAAGGTAGGGTTGATTCATGAATCAACCCTACGGGGACAGGGGGGATCAAACCTTAAGAGTCAGTGGTCAGGAGACATCGGCCTTTTGATAAAAAGTTAAGGTAGTATTGCCGTAGCGTTTTTGACGACAAATGGTTAAACCTTCTAGATTAATTGCTTGCCAAGATTTGGGATTGTGTTCCACGGCAATTTCCCCCAGAGAATCTAATAAATTAGATTGAGAGATGGCAGTTAGTACCGGTAAATATAACCCGCTTTCGTAGGGAGGATCAAAATAAATTAAATCAAAACTTTTCCCCGCTAAAGTGGCTAACTTTGTCAGTACATCTCCCCGAATTACTTGGAATTGCTGGTGAGAAGTTGCTAAATTGCGCCAATTTTCCTTGATAATTTCGCCAGCGCGTCCTGATTGTTCAATTCCGATTACTAGACTGGCACCTCGACATAAAGCTTCCGCACCCATGGAACCATTACCCGCACAAAGATCTAACCAACGACAGCCGGATAATTTCTGTTGCCAGATATTAAATAAAGCTTCTCGCACCCTTGCTGTCGTCGGACGGGTTAATTGTCCTGCTAGGGTTTTTATGGGACGATTGCCGTAAATTCTCATCGGTTAAAAGGCAAATTCAGTTAATCTTTTTTGTAATAAATCAGGAAAAAGAGCATAGTATCTTTGATTGAGAGGAGAGGGATGGGGGAGAGGCAATAAAGTCACTTTTTTTTGCTGTTTTAATCCCTGTTCATCGGTAGCGGTAAGGGTAACTAGGAGTTTTTTGGTAAAGCGTTCTTTATCAAGATAGAATTTATCCACTTCTTTGGGTTTACCGTAGGGTTCAAACCATTTAAAAGCTTCCGTGCCAAGGGGAATGATATGATCACCTTGCCAATAAAAAACGAGCAGTTTTTCTATAAATGGACGAAAACGATCTTTCACTTCCCCAGAATAAGCTTTATTACCCGGGGGTTTGTAGGGAACTGTATTAGTTAGGAAAATTCGATCGCATACCGATAATAGCTCTTGACGATCATGGGATTTTCTCCCCTGCCAAGCTTGAAAAAATCCCTCTCTTACCATTCTACCGGCAGCCCCGATCAAAGGTTGTCCTGCATACACTTCATCTCGTCCTAAATCCCGGCCAAAAAAGCATAACTGACTAGCAAGATTACCAGCATACAAAACTGGTTCAAAGGGGTCTTTTTTTGCCTCTTGGTAAATCAGGGTATCGATGGGAAAATCCTCTTTTTTTGCCTCTTGGTGTACCTGTTTAATTAGGGTTTTAATATCGGTCATTTCAGTTATCAGTTATCAGTTTTCAGTTATCAGTTTTCAGTTATCAGTTATCAGTTATCAGTTATCAGTTTTCAGTTCACTGAAAAAAGCTTCTCCCCACACCCTACACCCCACACCCCCCTGCCCCCCCGATGTCGGGGGGGTTGGGGGGGTCACACCCTACACCCCAATTCACTCCTCGGTGCGATAGCCAAATTCTGCTAAAAGTGAGCGAGATTGTCGCCATTTCGGTTCTACCTTCACAAATAACTTTAAATATACCTCCCCGGCGATTAACTTTTGAATAGCCGAGCGAGCGGAAGAGCCGATCGCTTTTAACATACTGCCATTTTTACCGATGACGATCCCTTTTTGGGAAGCTCGTTCCACGTTAATGGCGGCAAAAACCTTGGTTAAAGCGGGAGTTTCCTCGACGCGTTCAATCACCACCGCCACAGAATGGGGAATTTCCTGACGGGTTTGCAGTAAAATCTGTTCGCGGATTAATTCGCCCATAATAAACCTTTCCGGCTGATCGGTGACTAAATCGGGGGGATAGTAGTAGGGACCGACTTCGAGGGAATCAGTTAACAGATTTTGCAGTTCTGCGATTCCTGTCCCCTCCAGTGCCGAAAATTTGAGCAGAGGCCAGTTATTTTCCGCCGCTAAGGTACGATAACTATCGTCGATAGGCTCCGGGTCTTCCGGTTGCTGATCGGCTTTATTTAGCCCTAAAATCGTGGGAGTTTGGTTTTTAGTCAGTAAATCGGCGATATAGCGATCGCCACCGCCCAAAAAATTACTACTATCGACAACAAATAAAACTAAATCTACAGAATTTATGGCGTTTTCAGCATTTTTAACTAAAACTTTGCCTAATTCGTGATGAGGCTTGTGAATGCCAGGGGTATCGACAAAAATCATCTGGGAGCGCTCGCTGGTGACAATGCCGCGTAAACGGTTGCGGGTAGTTTGAGCGATGGGGGAAGTAATGGCGATTTTTTCTCCCACTAATTGATTCATCAGGGTGGATTTGCCCACATTAGGACGACCAATAATACCAATAAAACCCGATTTAAAACCAGTGGGTGCGATGGGAATTACTGCCGAATCGAGATTAAAGGCTTGGGAGTTGATCAAATCGTTCATAATTAAAGAATATTACTTAAAAAATATTTTTACCCATGCAAAGGATAATTTTGTTCTTGTTAGTATTGATTCTAGGCTGTAGTAACCATTTAGAATTATCTATGGCAGGAAATTTAAGCGATCGCTTAACTAATTATCCTCGCTGGATGACTAAACCAGTGGTTAGTTTTGCCAGTGGAGATTTAGTTTATCCCGATTGGATGGTAGGCAGTTGGACTGTCACCAGTACCCTAATCGATTTAACCGCTCCTCTTGCTCCCCAGATTATCACACCTGGTTTTGAAAGTAATCGTCGTTACCTAGAAAAATCGATCGAGTTTCCGGTGAGATTCATCGAGAAAGCTATTTCCAGACCGATAAATGCGGCCTTTTTATCGACTATTATCAGTAAACCATCAATTGTGGCCGATCGATCCTTTAATGGTTTAGCAATTAGTCGCGCCTATTTGGGTAGTCAATCGGTATTATCGGTAAAAACTGACCCCAATAATCCCAATCGTCAGATTACCTTTTTACGGGGCGCTCATCAACTAATTTCCACGGTAATTGCCAGAAATAGCGAAACTCCTAGCCGAAATCAATTTATTGCCACAGAAATTAGTCAACAAATTTTCCGGGGAGAAACCAATACTTATCTTAATGAGGTGGAAACCACCACCGCTTATGAGTTATTATCTCCTAATAAAATTCTAGGCGATCAGGTGACAGCCATTTATCTTTCCCCCCAATCCCCTGATTATTTCCAAGCGCCGAATCGTCCTGTAGCTTTGTATCGTTATCGCCTAGAATTGCTGAAAGATTAATAGAACTCCTGTAAAAATCAACAATCTTCCCTTAGATGAGGAGACAGGAGGAGAAAAAAGACAAGAGACAATCCTAGCCATAAAACCTAAGATTATGTCCAAAAGGAATTAAGAGAACTTTCCCGGGCCTAGTTTTCGGACTTTATTGAAGGACTTGGGGACGATTTGCTTGAATACTCTTAATCCCTCCTACAGCAGATGTTATGGCCTTTTGTCAACGGGGAAGTTCATTTATACTGTCTTTTACTCAGCCAAGAAAGCGAGGCTCCCACCGCCATTAACTGCTCAATGTGAGCTAAGTTTCTTTTTCTTGAATTGGTCTTTGATGGGTTTGTAGGTGGGGTTAATCGTCTAGTTGTTCAACCTTTTTTTAACGCATTATTTCTGTGAGGTAAATGTTATGACTAATATCATAGGTATAGGTTCTTATGCAGCAGGATTAAGCACTTATCTTGCGTCTTTAGCTTATCATCAAAAACATCAGGTAAAATCTAAAAAGGTCTTATCTTGTCAAGTAACACCGAGTGATCCGTTTGCAAAACAATTGAGTGATGAGGCAGAAAACATTTTAAAAGAGCAAGTGATGTTAGAAGCAGGAAAATTATACCATAGCTTTTGCGATCATCCTTTATATAGTTTTACTATTACTCTGGAAATAAAAGGATTATTTTGGGCTAAAAATACAGAAGAAGTTTCATTTGGTATCTACGATATGCCAGATAGTCTCTTGAGAGATATTAGAAAGTTTTCATCATCTCATAGCTTCACAGAATATTATGATGATTTATTTAGTGATATAGGTGGATATTTCTTACCAATAGATGGAACATCTCATCGAGAAGATGAGGTATATGCTAAGTCTTTAGAAAAATTTACTACAGATTTAACACAGCGTAACCCGCAAGGTTGTCGTATCGCTTTTACTGTCACGAAATGTGATTTATCAGAACTTTGGGTTAATCGAGATTATCCTCGTGGTCTGGTACAAAGACGCTTTCCTAAAATGTATGCAATCCTAGAAAATTGGACTCAGGAGGACAAGGGAAAAGTTGAATATTTTACCACTTCATCCTTCGGAGTATTTGGTAAATATTGTGAACCAAATTCAATGATTAAATCACAAAGTAAAGGGGGAACAATGGCCGTGATTAGAAATCCTCAAGAATGGCAACCTTTTGGACTGATTGAACCCTTATATTGGTTATGTACGGGTAAAATGCTATAATTATTGTAGAAAAAACTCATCTTGCTTAAAAAAATCGCCAATTCAAAAATGAAACGCTATCAACTTCTTCAAGACAAACGAGAGAATATTATAAAAATTGCTCGAAAACATGGAGCATTTAATATTCTAATATTTGGATCAGTTGCCAGAGGAGAAGACAGCAATGACAGTGATATTGACTTTTTAGTAGAAATGGAACAAGGACGCAACTTATTAGATAGAATTGGTTTAATTCAAGACTTAGAAGATTATTTAGGCTGTAAGGTTGATGTGGCTACTATTAACAGTTTACGAGATTGTTTTCGGGAAAGAATCATGAAAGAGGTGATTCCTTTATGAATGATGACTTAATTTATTTAGGTGATATTTTAGATAGAATTGAACGAATCGAATCTTATACACAGGAGGGAAAAGACAGATTCTATCAATCTTTATTAATTCAATCATCAAATTATTGCCAATGAAAAGAATTACAATTAGTTGACAACATGGAGGTTAAACAAGTGAATCAAATTATTTGTATCGGCGATCGCTTTGCAGGAAAAACACATCTTTGTCTAGAAATTCTTAATCCTGATGGTCATTATATCAAAGTTGTAGAACCCGATTATAAATTCATGAAATCTTTGATACTTGACGATAGAGGAATTACAAGAGCAGGAACAATAAACGGGTGCAGGTTTTCTGAAACATATATAAAGTTTAAGGCTTATTTACCAGCTGGTCTTCAAACAATTGACTTAGATATAATTGATACATTAGGAGAAATTTGGCGAAAATCTTGGCAAGATGTTCATGATGAGATGTGGCAAGAAACATTAAATAAAATTCAGACAGCAGATGCGGTTTTAGTTATTTTAGAACCTTATCGAGAGATTATTAATCCTGAAAAAGACAATCTAGATCATTTTATTACTCGTCAACAATGGATCAAAAGATTTGAAAAATGGGTTGACTTTTTGCTCAAAGAATGCTCTCAAGTTTCTCACTTATTAATCTGTTTAAATAAAGTGGATCTCTGTCCGATTAATCTCACGGAAGAAGCTAAAAAACTAGCTTATGATCCTCATTATCAATACCTTAATTGGCAAGAAAAAGACAGTTATGTTTATCATCGTTATTTTACCCCCGTACAGTCTCAAATTCAACGACTAAATCAGCATCGAGAAAAGGCTGCACGTTTCTTTATTACTAGCATTTATCAGCGAGATTTACTAGAACTTCCGTTAATTTATATCAGTAGTTATGTAAATTTCTCTTAATTATTTCAAGACAACTTTATTATACAATGCTATAGGCGATCGCTTTGATTTAATTCCTCAAATATAGCGTTATTGGTTGTGTACGGGTAAAATGCTATGATCAGGAAAGAAAATTTTCATCAATGACAAGTATTATTTATTAGATTGCAGGGTGTAACTATCTAATATTTTTTTTATTTTCTTCAAGATAATTAAACCAGTTAATTAAATCAGATTGAGAGGTAAAATCTAATAAAGCTTCTCCTAAATCTTCTAATTGTTCTAAAGATAATTCTTGAATTTTGTTGACCCAATCAGTTGAAATATTACCAACTCGGCGATTAATTTGTTTAAGAATTAGATTGGCTTCGCCTTTTTTAAAGCCTAAAATCTCACCTTCTGTGATTCCTTTAGCGAGAATTTCTTGATAAATAACCGATTCCTTCATAATTTCCTCCTTGAGTAATCTTTTAATGATAGATTGATTTAAAACTAACCCTGCAATAATACCAGTTGAGGCAGCAATGTTATTTCTCTCTATGTTATCAGAAATTTTTTCAATTTGACGAGCTACTTGTTGTAATATTTTTGCTGGATTATCAGTTTGAGACAAAACCGCAAACGGAAGTAAACCTGATACATCTAGAAAAGTTTCACTGGGAACTTCCCAGAGTCTAACTACATTATAACGATGTTGTAGTTCTAATAACTCAAAGGTATTAATTTTGACAGCAGCAGATTGATTTTTTCTCAGATAAATAACCACTTGATAAACTCTTTTTCGAGGAAACTGACGATAAATCCTCAGACGATAATCAGCCATGCTAAAAGGAATATCTTCTTTCGGATCTGTCTGAAATTCGATGTGAAGAATTAAGTCTTCTGATTGTAAAAAAATCAAACTATCTACTCTAATTGGATCTAGCAGTAACTCAGTCGGTTCCAACTCGGTTAATGTAATCGGTTCTCCGATTAACCAAGTGGCTATATCCCTTGAAAAAAGTGACGCTAAGATTCGACAAACATTATCATACATTCTTTCATCATATCATAAATTAGTCTCATTGTAGAATTTGCCATCTCAATTGTTAAGCAACAATCGACCAAAGGGGTAGAGTTCGTAACTATTCTGATTGACTGGTATCACTTGAAATTCTCACAAGGATCACAAAATTGGTCAATTGTCAATAGCATTTGAGATGCGCTCACCCCGGGTGGTGAGGATGTCAAAGAATCATCAAAAATAGCAGCGGTTGCCCCCTAGTTCTATAATCAGATCACGGCTAATTTGATTGGCTATCGACCCTATTTATGTCTATCTCCCCACCCCGTTCGGGTTACACTTTGCCGGTTTTTGCCTGTGCCAGTGCGATCGCATCTCTCCAGCATCTCCACGGCGAAAATGAGCTAAATTCCGTTACTTTTAATCTTTTAGAACCGCCAGAAGCCGTTACAATTGCCATCGAACAAGTTGCCCGACTTAACCCCGATGCTGCCCTAGCTATCACCCGCAGCGATCCGGGGGACAATTTAGATTTAACTAGAAATACCCCTATATGGGCGTTAGTAGAAAGAAAGACGGGTAATCAAGAGATAGAGATTCAAGGCGGCGCAGGAATCGGCCTACAGGTTGATAATGGCGGAAAATCAGCTATTTATAGTTATGCCCAGCGTCTGCTGCAAGAAAACCTCAGACCCCTGTTACTGCCCCAAGAAAGCATCAAAGTAACGATTATCCTTCCAGAAGGCAAAAAATTGGCCACAAGGACTTCTAACGCCGCTTTTGGGGTGGTAGAGGGATTATCTTTGTTAGGTACCACTGGCATTTCCCAACCCCTGAGCGCTCCCGGACAGTTGGAAATCTTTCGCGAGCAATTAAAAAATTTATCCCGTCGTTTCGATCGCTTGGTGTTTTGTATCGGGGAAAATGGCTTAGATTTAGCCCCTCAAATGGGTATTAATCCTGATATTTTGGTAAAAACAGCCAATTGGATCGGGCCGATGTTATTAGAGGCACAATTACAGGGAATCTCTGAAATTCTTTTGTTTGGTTATCACGGTAAATTAATTAAACTTGCCGGGGGAATCTTTCAGACTCACCATCATCTCGCCGATGGTCGTCGGGAAATTCTCACCGCCTACGCCGCTAAAATGGGTTTAGCTACCCCCCATCTCCAGCAAATTTTTGACAGTAGCACCAGTGAAAACGGTCTGGAATATCTGCGTCAATTAGACCGGCAAACGGGAGATAATTGGGTGGAACGCATCTATGGAGAAATGGCTAATACGATTGATCGCCGTTGCCAAGAATACGTTTATAACCACAGTAACGGTCATCTTGGGGTCGGTTGTATTTTATTCGATCGCTCTCGTTCTTTGATCAGCAAAAGCGAAAATGGCCTTAAATTTTTGCAAAATCTACCAGTCACTCCCCAGTGACCGTGCTATGATCGTGGGAATATTTAGTCTTAAAAAATGAAACTAATAAGGCGATACTATTGTAGCTTATTTTCAGAACAATAGCCGATTTAGTTTACAAAACTTTAACCTTTTCCTGCCAGTTTCTTTTTTTGATCGTAGTGACAACTCAAACCCCCCTTCCCACCCCCCAAGAGACTTTGCCCTCAGAGTCCTTCACTAATAGCCTTAATCGTCAAATAATCATCATTCTTGACTTTGGCTCCCAGTATTCTGAATTAATCGCCCGCAGAATCCGGGAAACGAACGTTTACTCCGAAGTTCTCTCCTATCGTACCAGCGCCGAACAATTAGCCCAAATCAACCCGAAAGGAATAATTCTTTCGGGCGGTCCCAATTCCGTCTATGATCCTGGAGCGCCTCACTGTGATCCCGAAATTTGGAATTTAGGTGTACCCATCCTCGGAGTTTGCTACGGGATGCAATTGATGGTACAGCAGTTAGGAGGTAGGGTAGAACGGGCAAAACGGGCCGAATACGGCAAAGCATCCCTATTTATCAACGATCCTACCGATTTATTAACCAATGTCGAGGACGGTTCCACCGCTTGGATGAGTCACGGGGATTCCTGCGTGGAATTGCCTGCGGGTTTTGAAATTCTCGCTCATACCGATAATACCGATTGTGCGGCCATTGCCGATCACCAGAAAAAACTCTTTGGAGTGCAGTTTCACCCGGAAGTTGTCCATTCTGTGGGAGGAATCGCCTTAATTCGCAATTTCGTCTATCATATCTGCAAATGCGAACCCACTTGGACCACGGAAGCTTTTGTCGAGGAATCGATCCGAGAAATTAGGGCAAAAGTGGGCGATAAGCGCGTTTTATTAGCTTTATCCGGCGGTGTGGACTCCTCTACCTTAGCATTCCTGTTACATCGAGCGATCGGTGATCAACTAACCTGTATGTTTATCGATCAGGGATTCATGCGTAAGGGTGAACCAGAACGATTAATGCAGATATTTAACGAGCAATTCCATATCGGAGTCCAGTATGTCAACGCTAGAAAGCGATTTTTAGCGCAAGTGGCCGGTGTCACCGATCCCGAAGAAAAGCGCCGTCGTATCGGCCATGAATTTATTCAGGTGTTTGAAGAAGAATCGAATCGTTTGGGACCCTTTGATTATCTGGCCCAAGGAACTTTATATCCCGATGTGATTGAATCGGCCGATAGTAATGTGGATCCCAAAACTGGGGAAAGAGTCGCGGTTAAAATTAAAAGTCATCATAACGTTGGTGGACTGCCGAAAAATCTCCGGTTTAAATTAGTCGAACCCCTGCGAAAATTATTTAAGGATGAGGTGAGAAAATTAGGTCGATCGATCGGTCTTCCGGAAGAAATTGTTCGTCGTCAACCTTTCCCCGGCCCTGGTTTAGCGATTCGCATTTTAGGGGAAGTCACCGCAGATAAATTAAATATTTTGCGCGATGCAGATTGGGTAGTGCGCGACGAGATTAATAAGCAGGGAATGTATCACGATTTCTGGCAAGCTTTCGCGGTTTTATTACCTGTCCGCAGTGTGGGAGTGATGGGAGATCAACGCACCTACGCTTATCCCATTGTCCTACGTTTAGTCGGCAGTGAAGACGGAATGACTGCCGATTGGTCCCGGGTTCCCTATGATTTATTGGAGACAATTTCTAATCGCATTGTCAATGAAGTTAAGGGAGTTAACCGCGTGGTTTATGATATTACTTCTAAGCCTCCCGGAACTATAGAATGGGAGTAGTATTGAATTATTGATTGATTATTAGTCCCGTCCAAATATTGGGGCGGGATTTTTGCAGAATAGACAATTGAGGAGATTAATTACTACCATGGCACAGTTAGAGATGTTGGAAGAAATAGAAGCGGTGGATTTTGCCGAAGAAGAAGAAGATATTGCAGGAGAATCAGCAAACCAAAAAAAGCTACAACTCAAAGAAATCTCCGAGACTGTTGTTGCTGGAAGTGATTGGACTACCGCAACGATCCGCGATCAATTAATTCGAGAAAATATTCAACTAAATCCGCGCTTTCAAAGACGAGATGCTTGGAATATTACTCGTAAAAGTCGATTTATTGAATCCCTAATTCTAGGGTTTCCAGTCCCACTGATTGTCTTAGCTGCTAATAATAAGGAAAAAGGGAAATTTATCGTTCTTGATGGCAAACAACGCCTACTAACAATTTTACAGTTTTATGGTGACAGTGCCACACCTAATAATAGTTTTACTTTAAAAGATTTAGAATTTCTAGATAATCTCAATGGCTGCCAATATCAGGATCTAAAAAATGACTTCAATTTAAATGATATCTCACACCAACTGGATAATCAAACTATCCGCACGATTGTTATCCGTAATTGGAAAACGGAGAATTTCCTCCATAAAATTTTTCTGCGTCTCAATGTGGAAAATACCCCTTTGTCTTCTCAAGAATTAAGACAAGCATTACACCCAGGGGGTTTTATTAATTTTTTAGATGATCGAGCGATCGAAAGTCAAGCATTAAAGAAAATATTTAAATCTTCCTATCCCGATTTCCGGATGCGCGACACTGATATACTCTTGCGTTATGTAGCTTTTCATTATTATTTATCCGATTATCGCGGTGATCTTAAAGGATTTCTTGATAATGCTTGTGTCTCGCTTAATGCTCGATGGGATCAAAACTCAGAAGAAATCAAAAATATTATTGATCAATTTGAAAAAGCTGTTCAGACAACGATTAATATTTTTGGAGAGAAAAACTTTTCCCGTCTCTGGCTGCCTGAATCGGCAACTTATCGAAGTCAGTTCAATCGAGCAATTTTAGATGTGATGGTTTTTTACTTTTGCGATGATCTAATTAGAGCAGCTGCCGAGAAAAACAAAGAACAGGTAGAAGAAGCATTTAAAAGTTTATTTCGTACTGCCATTGATCGATTTAAAAATGCTGTATTAATTAGTACAAATACTAAACAATCAACCTATGATCGTTTTCATTTATGGGGTCAAGCTTTATCAAAAGTATTAGATATTAACTTCAATATTCCTCAGATGGAAGACAATCGTATTATTTTTAAGTGGGTAAGATAGTTGTTTTTTTACTATGCCGAAATCTCCAATAACGTAGGTTGGGTTGAAGCATGAAACCCAACACCCGCATAGTTTACGCTACCGCTAACCCATCCTACCAATAATTGTGCCTCCCTACTTACAGTATAATAAAAGGCAGACAATAGAGAGCTAATCATCAAAGTGAAACATAGACCAATTGCGATCGATTTATTTGCCGGCTGCGGTGGGATGTCCCTTGGTCTAGAAGCGGCGGGATTTGATATTGCTGTAGCGGTGGAGTTTGATGCAGTCCATTCCTTGGTTCATCATTTTAACTTTCCCTATTGTCAAACTATTTGCCGGGATATAGCCAAAGTAACAAGTAGAGAAATATGGGAATTATTAAAACTAAAAGGCTATGCCACCGATGTTAGTTTAATTGCTGGTGGTCCCCCCTGCCAAGGTTTTTCATTAATTGGTAAACGACAAATAGATGATCCTAGAAATTCTCTTGTATTTGAATATCTGCGGATTGTAGGGGAAATTAAACCCAAGTATTTTATCTTTGAAAATGTTCCCGGCATGGCTACCGGTAAACATAAACAATTTTTAGAGGAGTTAATCTCTGAATTTGAAGCTATTGGCTATACAATTAATCAGCCAATTAAAATCCTCGATGCCAGTGAATACGGCGCACCACAAAAGCGCAGAAGATTAATCTTAATTGGTAGTCGAAAAGACGTGACGATGGCTAAATATCCCCTGGCAAAGACCGTCGATTTGAACTCAGCCAAAAAATCAGCTTTTACCAGCGTCTATGATGCGATTTCAGATTTAGAATTAATACCGGCTTTTATCGATACTGATTTAGGCATACCCGCATCAAAACTAGATTATAGTGGTAAGAGGAAAAAATATTCAGTGCAGCCAAGGGATATTTTTAAACTTTGCCATCAAAGAACAGTAGATACAAAAATCTATGGACATATAGGCTCAGTTCATACCCAAAGATCACTTGATAGATTTATCGTAACCGAACCGGGTACAGTGGAACCAAAAAGTCGCTTTTTCAAGCTTTCTCCCACTGGTTTATGTAACACTCTCCGGGCCGGAACTAATAGTGACAAAGGGGCCTATACTGCTCCTAGACCCATTCACTATTCTATTCCTCGTTGTATTACTGTACGAGAAGCCGCCAGATTACATACATTCCCCGATTGGTTTCAGTTTCACCGCACAATATGGCATGGTTTTCGTGAGATTGGTAATGCAGTTATTCCGCTATTATCGAAAGAACTTGGCTCTTCTGTGATGGGAGCAATGAATATTAATACCGCTAATCTCAACCGAGTTATTTTGGAAAGAATGCCCGAAGACTTATTGCTATATAATATGTCTCAGGCATCAAACTATTGGGGAATCCCTGACGATGTTATCCCGAAAAGAAAACGAGGTGTCTCTCAGAGACTGGTCAGTATTTAAATTATACCAAATCCGTTTTTGATAGTAGGATTAACTGCCTATCGAACTTTAAAAACCTGCTCCCATCTTCCCACTCCCCCTAGACTTTTTGAACAGAATTTACTATCATTTTTATTATTCGGGAACCGTCCACCAAGCGAGAGCAAAAGCTTGTTCTTTCTCATTAACTTGTTGACGATATTGAACCCGAATTTTATAGTTTCCAGAGATGGGGACAGGACAAAAAATATGCTCTAAACTATCACTATCACTCAGGGAAGCACAGGTGTATTTAACATTATTATCCTCTTGAGCAGGTAAAAGATAAACATCTAAATTATTCAGTCCGCGATCCCGGAAACTTTCATCGATATCATAGAGATTATTGCGATTAGTATCGATTAGTTCTACCAAACGATCCCAAGCCAAAGTTATCGAAGTAAAACTATTAGCTTTTAAGGGCTTCTCTAGGGCATAATCTTGATAACCATTAGCGGTAACTGTACCGTAATCCCAACCAATAGGAGGAATAGATTCTGCGGCCGACCATTGACCATTACTAAACTGTTGGTAGGCGCGAAAAGTGTTAAGATGTCCCGTCCCCATCTGCATATCTAAAGGAATTTTCGGGTCTTTATAAGCATCGGACTCTAACCAAGTTTTTTGATCCTTAGTTAAGACCGTCCGTCTCATACCTAACCGTAACCCATCGCCCGTATCTTTAATTTTATCGGCAGCATTAAGCATTACTGCCTTCATCACTTGATGATGACGAGAATCGACACTCCAATGGGGATTTTTTTGATTAATTTGTTGATCGCCGTATTCTTGTAAAAGTGCCACGGATGCCGTAATATGAGGAGCGGCGAAACTGGTGCCACTAACGGTATTTAATTTACCTTTGAGGTCATAAAGCTCTATTTTATTGCCAGGAGCAACTAAATTAATCGACCGTCGCGAACCATCATTAATTTCCCGTTTAATTAAACTGCGACCAATACCCACTGGCAAAGCACTAATATTAGCAAAATCAACTTTAGTAAATTTTCCTTCTCTTTTCGCTGTATAGGCGGTAGTAATGCCGTTAAAATGATCGGTGGGAATGGGAATTCCTCCCTTACCTTGATTACCAGCAATTACATAAAGAACATCATCAACTCGCGATGACCAATCAACACATTGAGTTAATAAAGCTTGACCATCTAATTTTGGTTCCTGTCTTTGATCTCTTTGCAAAGATTCCCCAAAACTAAAGTTAATGGCGCGCACATCACCGCTATTTTGTCGGGCAATATTTTGACTAGCCAGACATTCTTCCGGTTGTCCGCCCCGTCGCAAAGAACCCACCGCCCCCGAATATAATCTCGCTTTTGGAGCCACTCCGGGGATTTTTTTATCATCACTGACCATCACTGTTGCCACCATAGCGGCGTGATTATCGAGATAGGTGTTGGGTTTGGCAATTTGATCGCGAAAAAAAACACCGGCTAACTTATAGGGAGGCTGCCAAGCTGCCACTTTATCATAACCGAACTGAGCCGGTCGTCCGATTTCTACTTGACCGATGGCAATTTTTCGCCCTAATAAATTATAGGGTTCCGCCCGCAGGCGATCGGCATAAATTCCCTGTTCACCGATGGAATTAGAAAGAACTAGGGAAGGAAGCAGAATTATCGTTACTACTAACCCGACGACAAACCAAAACCCTCTTTTCATCATCAGCAATCCTGCGGCGGTAAGGTGATACCGATCCATTCTAAGACAGAAATATCAGAAAATACCTAAATCTCTTTTTTGGCTAGGCGGGATGGTAATAAAAAGCTACTGCCAAGATTAAATAGGTGGCTAGTAATAGGGTTCCATCTAACCAATTGGAACGACCGGTAAAGCTGATTAAATTAGTAACAATCACCGCTACAATTAAAGCCACCACGTTAAAGGGATTAAAATTTAAATCCATCGGCTGCTGCCAAAATTGACCGATAAAAACTAATAAAGGTGCCACGAATAAAGCCACCAATAAACTATCACCCATAGCCACGGAAACCGTTAAATCCATCTGATTTTTTAGGGCTAATTGAGTGACGGTAACTATTCCAGAAACATCGCTAATTAAAGGAATGAAAATCACCCCGATAAAGAGAGGAGTGAGATTAAATCCTTCCATCACCGATTCCACTACATCAACAAATAAATCCGACTCATAAGCTACAGCTACGGTGGAAGTAAGCAGCACAAGTAACCAAATCCAGACTTGAGCTTTTTCTTCCTCACTAACCTGATTGTCGGGGGTATTTTCATTACTTAATCCCACTTCGTAGAGATAGCTATGGGTTTTGAGGGAAAATAATAAAGTTAACCCGTAAACTATTAATAAAACCGTGGCGGTGACTAGGGAAAGACTGAGAATATCGGCAACTTCCACCACGTTAGAAGTATATATTACCAAAGTTGGTAAAGCGATCGCTATTACTGCTAAAGTCATGGAAGAACCATTTACCCGCGCTAAAATCGGTTTAAATTCCTGCTCTTTGTAGCGAATTCCTCCCGTGAGCATTCCCATGCCCATAAATAATAATAAATCACTGAGAATACTACCGGTAATACTGGCTTGTACGATGTCCACCAAGCCTTTTTTTAGGGCAATTAAGGCAATAACTAAAGTGGTAGTATTGCCAAAGATAGCATTAACTAATCCTCCCAAAGTTGGCCCAGTGACTACGGCAACTCTTTCCACAGACGTACTTAACCAAATTGACAGGGGAATAATCGATAAAGCGGCAGTGATAAAAATAGCTTGATCTCCCCAATTAAGACGACTAGCGACCACCGATAGGGGAATAAATAATAGGAAAGCAAAGGAGACAATTTTTCTTAAATTCATGGGTTATTAATGGTGATTTCTCCCACCATTCCCGCTTCAGCATGACCTGGAATAGTACAGATTAATTTATACTTACCAGTTTTGAGAGGAACTATTACCCATTCTGCCTGTGCATTAGGTTTTAATTCTAGTTCGTGAATTGCCCCTTTAATCTCCACTTTTCCCGCTTCAACTTTCTGCGTCCAACTAGCATCGGCGAAGTCTTTAGCGGTAAAATAATGTTTAGTGGGACTGGGATTATCGAGGATTAATTTGTATTTTTGTCCGGCAATAAAGTTTAATTGACTAGGAAAGAATTTTAATTCTCCTTGCCCGGAGCCTAGACTAATTTTAACTTCTAGAGGGGCGGACCCGGCGAAGGCGGGAAAAGTCACTAACCAACAACTAATTAAAACTATTACTAATGCCACAAATTTTTGATAGATATCCTGGCCAGCGAAGTAGGGATTAGAATTCATTTTGCTCCTGCAGCTAATAATAGAGAAAATCTGGCGGCTTTGACGATAATTTTACAACAAGTGGTGATTCCTAAGTGAGTGGGTGGAATTAAATATAAAATGAACGTAGGTTGGGTTGAAGCATGAAACCCAACGCCCGCTCATGTTACGCTACTGCTAACCCATCCTACAAATAATTGTGCCTCTCTACTTACCGACTCTTTTCCCTTCCATCCCTTAAAAGTCCCTTGGTCATGGTTAAAACCGCGGGACTTCTAGCCACTGTAATTTAAATCGACAAAATTAATCTAAGCTATCGGGAGAATGGGGATAAAGTTGTTCTGCTTCCGGACAATCTTCCGAGACATTAATATCAGGATTCGTCCGCGACACCGATGCCAGTTTTCTGCTCACCGCACCGATACTTTCTAAACGCACCATTTCTTCCCAAGAACTAATTTCGTCTTCTTCTTCTGTTTCGTAGCGAATGGTGACGAGATCGCTTTCTAGATCGACAATACGAGCATTATCGATCCATCTTTGCTGATCGCGCAAGAAAATGCAGACTTCCTGACCATCCATACAGAATTGATAAATCTTGCGGTGTAACATAAATTGCTCCTAAACAGCTTCTTTTGTTGGATTCAACTAACGGGAAGTGACAAAATGCCAATCTCAGCAATAGCTCAAGAATTCCCGTGGGTAACACAAAAGGGAGAAAAATTCCGCTAGTAGTGGCAAGAATGGGTAAGAAAAGTCAGGTTTCCAGTTTGGGGCTACGTTCTTCAAAGACATCGATTCGATTAATAGACGGCTTCGGCGATTCAGTAAAAAATCGCCCTTATAGAGTCATTGTCACATAAATTTTCACTTCCTAACAGTATTCCTGGATGGAATCGGGAATGAGGTTTAGGGATGAGGTTATGCCATTTTTCTTTATTCATGGCAGGTATCCTACTCCCCTCTTGCGCCCCTCCACCCCCCACATCGGTAGGGCAGGGGGAGTTTGGGGGTGAGGGCAATTAACCATATCTGCCATTACTTTTGAAAAATGCTATCAGTACCGTCCCCTTTCCAACCCCGAAAAATAGCTATAGACGCTCTGCCATCTTGGCAAGTCATGGGGCATCGCTCGCCACTTGATTCCGTTGGCCGATAAATAAAAAATGGCTGTGAGCTTATAGCTACTTCAGGGTAAGCGCATCTTAAGGATCCTTGACAAAATGAACTTTATGTGAGTTGCTTACCCACGATTCAGGCATATTTGAGGAGAATTTGCCATCTCAATTGTTAATAGCGTTTGAGATGCGCTCACCCTGTACATCGAAGGAGCTATTTATTATTTACTCAGACTGAGACTCAGGGAGTAACTTAGGTTGAAATAATTGGGAAGGAACAAAACGAAAACCGCTTTGATCTTCTTGACGAATTAATAATCCTTGTTCTTCCATCGATTTAAGTTGGGGCAAGAGAGCAACAAAGGTTATAGCATCAAGTTTAGCCAAAGTTTGATCAGAAATATTCTCACTAATGCCACCGGCTTGATGAGCAACGTATAATAAATGACGAAACTGAGGACTTAAATAATCAGTAAAGTCTTTTTGAAGGATTTGCCAAATTGAATAAAAAGCAGTTTCATCAATAATTTCATATCCTTCTGAAGCAGCTTGCCTTAATACTTTTTCACAGATAGTATTCAGTTGTCGAGGAATTCCTTGAGCGTAACCCGTAATTAAATTGATGACTTCCTCTGTGAAAGGATAGGGATCATTTCGCTGTTCGTTTCTGGCACTATTAAGATAATTAATAGCAATGTGACGTAAATCATCTTGACTCATGGGTTCAAGGGGAATATCTTCAGAAAAGATACCAAGGGCTTTTAAGGTTGCTTCTTGAAACTCGGTAAAGCCTCTTCCTGTCATGATAAATCCTCGATGTTTTCCCATCCGAAATAAATCTAAACTACTTTCTAAAATTGTCTGGACAACAATGGGATCTTTTTTGTCAAAATCATCAATAGCAATAACAATACGAGAATAAATTTCTTCGGCTCTATTTAATAACCGAATGAGTAGAGGATACGGGTCAGCATTGGCGGTGGGAGTCAGTTGATTAGCAGGGGATTCTTCCTTTTTGCCAAAGGATAAAAAGCCTAATTTAACTTGTCCTTCAGTAGTGGTTTTATTGCGTTGGATAGAATACCCTAAAAGCGTATTAGCAATGTCTCTTGATTCTTGATCACTATCCGCTAAACTATCGGCTACAGCTAATAATAAAGCACGATAAAATTCCGTGGAACTTTCCCCAGGAATACTGCTAATATAAAGCAATAACATTTTTTCATTTAATTGGTTAACTTCCTGTTGTAACTGGTTAATTAAATTAAAAATCAAAGCAGTTTTACCAATACCCCAAGCTCCCCTAACTAGGATATTACGTCCTTCATAGAGGGTCGGAATAACGACATCTAAAACTTGATCTCGTCCATAAAAAATCTTTGCTAATTTTTTGCGATCATCGGGGGGAGTTGCTCGAAAAGGATTTTCTATAAGTCCCCATCTTTTGAGAGTTGATTGATAACGGCTGAGTCTTGACATTTTTTACGCAGATTGTAGAATTTTTAGTAGATAATTAATTTCCTCTAGTCGTTCTGAATTATTTTTTTCTTGATAATATGTTTGTGCCTCTTTTAAATGACTACAAGCTTGGGAAATCTTGCCAATTTGTATTTCTAGATTGCCCAGTGCAGTTGTCACAGAAGCCACATTATCTTGATCACCCAAACGACGGAATAGACGTAAAGAATCTTTAAAATAAAGTCTTGCCTGTTCGAGCCTACCAGTGCGATGATAGAGACGGGCAAGTTCCAATAAAATTGGAGCCAAACTACTAATATCCTTTTGTTTTTGATAAAGTTGCTGACAATTTTCTAAGTGTTCAATAGCTTCTGTATAATATCCACCCTCAAATAAAGCTTTTCCTAATTGATAGGAATAGTTAAAATATAAGGTTTTGTTTTCGGTTTTTTCAATAATTTCTCCAGCTTGTTTATAAGAGTTAATTGCTTGTTGAATGTCTGCCACTTTACCAAGAAGTCTAAATCGTTCTCTGAGAGTATTGGCTAAATTATATTGTGTCTCTGCCCAATCTCCTGGAAAGGCTTGACGGGTATAAATTTGTAAGGCTTCTTGATAACAGACAATTGCATTTTCGATATTCTCGGCTTTATTGCCTCTAATTCGTTCACTGTAAGCATTGCCTAAATTATTTTGAGTAGTTGCCCAGTCAAGAGGAAAGGCATCAAAAGTACGAATTTTTAAGGCTTCTTGATAACAGAAAATTGCAGTTTCTATATTCTCTACTATGTCTCCTTGGATTCTGTTTTTGTAAGCACCACCCAGATTATTTTGTGTTACTGCCCAATCTTGAGGAAAAGCATCACGGGTACAGACTTCTAAAGACTGGTTTAATGCTGCTATAGCTAACTCTAAATTTTCTGCCCTTTCCTCTCTGATGCGTTGACTATAAGCAGCACCCAGATTATTTTGTGTCCTTGCCCATTCATAAGGAAAAGCATCACGGGTTCTTACTTCTAAAGACTGGTTATAAGCAACAATAGCTAACTCTAAATTTTCTGCCCTTTCCCCTCTGATGCGCTTACTATAAGCATTCCCCAGATTATTTTGTATCCTTGCCCATTTTTCAGGAAAAGCTTGACGGGTATATACTTCTAAGAGGGTCTGATAGCCTGTAATAGCGATTTCTAGATTATTAGCCCGACTTCCCAAAGGAAAATCTGCAATCTTAATACATAAATTCTGAATCACCCCGACAATAGCCGCCACTTCTTCTGGTTTCCTTTGAGAAAACACATTTCTAGCCCATTGTTGCAACAGTTGGGCAAAGGTATCATCTAACAGATGTTGACGGCGTTGTAGGATAGGATAAACCACCGTAGGATCGCCATTACTCTCCCATTCTGCTTGTAAGACTTCTGATAAAAACTCCTGATATTCCTCTATACTTCCCGCTTGAAGGTTGAGAAACTGCCCCAATTGTTGCACCATATCGCGTAACCAAGATGATGTGATGGACTATGATTTTTTCGACAGACCGACCCTATGAATATACTAATTAAAAAAAGGTGGGTTAAGTCCCACCTTGATAACTGATTAGGATTTTTGGCTAAAATAGGCCTCTAGCGCCTCATTGATGATTTGATTCATCGGCCGTTTTTCCGTTTCCGAAGCTTCCTTGAGACGGACAAACATATCATCGGGGACGCTGACACGGTTTTGATTTTTACGGACGCGTTTGGGTTTTGATTCAGTGGTAGTAGTTTCGGTCATTTTAGGTGTGTAGGTGGCTGAAAATGCTTGTAAAGCAGGGAAATTGACTCGGTGACAGAATTCTCCGAAGGTCTCGTTATTTTGTTGATTCTGTTGGAAGTAAACGAAAATCGGTTCTAAGACCTTTTCTAGATCATCGATCGCCATTTTATCCAAATAGGGGCGCGCTAGTCGAGTTTGATCGGCTGTTCCCCCCAACCAGAGTTGGTAGGAATTGGGAGCGCTACCCACAAATCCTAATTCTGCCATATAGGGACGCGCGCAGCCATTGGGACATCCTGTCATGCGGATGACAAATTCCTCTTTGCTTAATCCTAAACGATTAAGCAGGGTGCGAATGCGTTCAATCACGCTGGGTAAAATTCTTTCTGACTCGGTAATCGCTAATCCACAGGTGGGCCAAGCGGGACAGGCCATGGCATAACGGGTTAAAGGGTCAATTTCGGCGGGATTGGTGATAATTCCGTGTTCTTTCAGGATCGCCTCGATCGCTTGCTGATCTTTGGGTTCAATTTCGTAGAGAATGATATTATGGTTAGCCGTCAAGCGCATGGGTAGCTGAAAACGCTCGATAATCACTTTTAAGGCGGTTTTTAGCTGAAAACTGCCTTCATTTTTGACCCGGCCATTCTCCACAGAAAGACCAAAAAATAATTTTCCGTCTCCCTGTTCATTCCATCCCAAAAAGTCTTGATATTCCCAATCGGGGAGGGGTTGGTAGGGGGCAATTTTTTGGCCGAAATAACCCTCAACAGTGCTGCGGAATTTTTCTACTCCCCATTCTTCGAGGATATATTTCATTCTCGCATGACGACGATCGCCGCGATCACCGTAATCTCTTTGGGTTGCCACGATCGCTTTTACTAGATCATATACCTCCTCTTTACTCACATAACCGATCGCATCGGCCATTCTGGGGAAAGTTTCTTCCTTATTGTGGGTTCTTCCCAGTCCACCCCCCGCAAGGACGTTAAAACCCTGTAATTGACCATTCGCGTCGGTAATCACCACTAAACCGATGTCATTGGTGTAGATATCGATGGAGTTGTCCCCCGGCACGGTGACACCCATCTTGAACTTACGGGGCATATAATGTTGACCGTAGATCGGTTCGATCGGATCGTTTTTGTTGATGCCATTTGTATCTTTTTGTCTCGATGCCTTGACTTCTGGCGCTTCTTCTGCACTGATCACTTTTTCGCCATCGAGCCAAATTTCGTAGTAAGCTCCAGTTTGGGGAGTGAGCAAATCGGCGATATTATTGGCATATTCCCAAGCATAGCCGTATTCGGGGCGATTTTTGTAGGGGGCTGGCGGTGCGGTGACATTGCGGTTAACATCACCACAGGCCGCTAAAGTGGATCCCATACTGCGGATAATTTCCCCGAGGGTTGCTTTGAGATTTTTCTTTAAAATGCCGTGTAATTGGAAGCCTTGGCGGGTTGTCACCCGTAAAGTGCCGTTACCGTAGCGATCGGACAAACTATCGAGGGTAAGATATAGTTGCGCGGGAATAAAACCCCCCGGACTGCGGGTACGCAACATCATTTGATAGTCTTTTTCTTGACCTTTGGCTCTATTGTCGCGATTATCCTGTTGATAGGAACCGTGAAACTTGAGAATCTGAACCGCCGCATCGGTAAAATGGGTTGTATCTTCGAGGAGTTCACTGGCCAAAGGTTCTCGCAAATAATTACTGCGTTCTTTGATACCTTCGACTTTAGAAACCTTGGCGGTAGGAGAAATAGGAGTTGTAACCATCGTCTAACAGCACGATAACCTGTGGATAGGTCTTAGGAATTTAGACAAGCTCGATCGATCCTAAGAAGTTTTACTAACATGATCTCTAGAGTTCGTTCCAGACTCTGAGGTTTACAGTAGCGATCGAGACATTAATTCTATCTTAACTTCTTACCGTCCCCCGCGAACGCCATCTACCGATCTAATTTTTATGACCAATTCTCCTAACATTAAAACGGTTATTAGTCAAGAACCCTACATTATTCTTAACAATCAGGGAGAAATTCTCCCTTCTATTAATCTGAGTCGTCCTAATTATAAATTGGGTCGGGATGGTCAACAGGTGGATTTAGTTGTTCCCCAATACTGGACAGTGGTGAGTCGAGTC
The DNA here is from genome assembly GCF_027531875.1 of Microcystis sp. LE19-84.1B. Lineage (NCBI taxonomy): Bacteria > Bacillati > Cyanobacteriota > Cyanophyceae > Chroococcales > Microcystaceae > Microcystis > Microcystis sp. LE19-84.1B. Next base: position 30,623 of record NZ_JAPZSR010000050.1, read on the forward strand.
CAAGCTTGTTTTCGTCGTCAGGGAGATGATTACTATATCTACGATGGAGACGGGACTAATCCTAGTTCCAATCAACTTTTTATCAACAATCGCGTCATTACTCCCAAAGAGGGCTATCTTTTACGAAATGGGGATGAGATTAATATCGGTCAAGATGTCAAAAATTGCGTCAAGATTACCTATTATCATCCTAACCAACAGGTAAAAAGCCCACCTTTAGCTTTTAAATCGGTTTCCCTAAGCAATCGCAGTGTAGTTTTAGGACGAGATAATGCTGCCACTGTGGTTTTAGACGCTCCGACAATTTCCCGACAACACGCGATTATCGATAGCGATAACCAAAATCGTTATATTCTCCACGACAAAAGCACCAATGGAGTCTTTATCGACGGACAAAAAGTATCGGGTAGTGCCATTTTAACTAATGGTTGTACGGTGAGAATCGGACCCTATAGTTTTCGTTTGCAGGGAGATGACTTAGTTTTATTAGATACGGGGGATAATATCCGTCTGGATGCCGAAAATATCGTCAGGATGGTGCGGGATAAAAAGAAACGACCTTTAATAATTCTCAATCATATCTCCCTACCGATCGAACCGAGTCAATTAGTGGCAATTGTCGGGGGAAGTGGTGCGGGAAAATCGACTTTCTTAAAGACTTTATTAGGAATTGAACCCACCACCTCGGGAACTGTTTATCTGAATGGGGAAGAGCTGCGCCAGAATTTTAATATCTATCGCACCCAAATCGGTTATGTTCCCCAATACGATATCGTTCACAGGGATTTAACCGTGGGAGAAGTGTTATATTACGCTTCTAAATTAAGGCTACCTCCCGATCTTAATTGCCAAGAAGTGATCGAAAAAACCCTGGAGCAGGTGGAATTATTAGAAAGAAGAAATACTTTAGTCAGAGACTTAAGCGGTGGTCAATTAAAAAGAGTAAGTATTGCGGTAGAATTATTAGCTAATCCCAAATTATTCTTTTTAGATGAACCCACCTCGGGATTAGACCCCGGTTTAGATAAAAAGATGATGGAATTGCTGGCAAAATTGGCCAAAGAAGGCAGAACAATTCTCCTAGTCACCCATGCTACTAATAATATCAATCTCTGCGATCAATTAGTTTTTCTTGGTCAAGGGGGCAATTTATGTTATTTTGGTTCTCCGGGGGAGGCCTTAAATTTTTTCTCTTTACCTCAGGGGGATTTTGCCGATATTTATATTCATCTAGAAACTAGGGAAAAAGTTGAGCAAGAATGCCAACGGTTCCAACAATCCGACTACTACAAGAATAATATTGAAGCAAGAATCGGTAAAATATTTCAGCAAAATCATAGCAAACCGCAACAGGTTCAACAATCTTTTTGGCAACAACTACAGGTTTTATGTCAACGCTATAGCCAGTTAATTATCCGTGATCAATTTAGTTTAATTTTATACCTATTAACCGCCCCGATCGGAATTTTCTTAATGGCCATGATTTTACGCGACAAACATCCTTTATTTTTGGGAGATAATGCTAAGCGTGAAGATGCTATCGAATCGGCAACTTTAGCCTTAAAAACTCTCTTTGTTTTTACCTGCGCGGAATTGTGGGTAGGTTTTGCCTGTTCCCTACAGGAAATTGTCAAAGAATCAGCCATTTATCAGCGAGAAAGATTAGTTAATCTGGGATTATTACCCTATTTATTCTCAAAAATTCTGGTTTTAGCAGCCTTAGCTTTTCTGCAAACAATTGTAATTACCTGCGTAATATTTTGGGGATTTACTGACCCGCAACCAGAATTAATGACTTGGTTAATTGGCTGTTTTATTACCACATTTTTAACTATATTTGCGTCAATTAATCTCGGTTTATTAATTTCTGCTGGGGTTAATAACATCACCCAAGCAAATAGCGCCTTACCTTTAATTTTAATTCCTCAGATTATCTTTGCAGGGATATTATTTAGCTTAGAAGGTCTGGGGAAATATCTATCATGGTTGATGATTAGTCGCTGGTCGATTGGTGCCTACGGGGTATTAGTAGAGGTAGAAGATATGATTGCACAAGCAAAAAATCTTAATATCCCTTTACCCTTTGAGGATACCAATCAAGTTTATCAATTATCTATCAATAATTTGTTATTGAATTGGGGAGTTTTAATTCTTCATTCCCTTATTTATTTTCTCCTTACCTATTGGTTGCAAAAAAGAAAAGATATTTTATGATCTGAATGATAACTGATAACTGATAAGTAGGGAGGCACAATTATTTGTAGGATGGGTTAGCGGTAGCGTAAACTATACGGGCGTTGGGTTTCATGCTTCAACCCAACCTACGTTCTAAATTATGAATGATGAATGATGAATGATGAATGATGAATGATGAATGATGAATTATGAATTATGAATTATGAATGATAACTGATAACTGATAACTGATTACTGATTACTGATTACTGATAACTGATAACTGATAACTGAAGGCTAACCCTACTTAATTTAACTTCAGATCAAGAGCGATCGGACATTCCACTTTCGTTCCCCCTAAACCACAGTAACCGCCGGGATTTTTCGCTAAATATTGCTGATGATAACCTTCAGCATAATAAAATTCAGGTGCGTCGATAATTTCCGTGGTAATTTGACCATGGCCCGCTTGATTGAGAGCTTCTTGGTACATTGATCGGGATTTTTCCGCTAATTGCCTTTGCTGGGGACTATAGGTATAGATACCCGATCGATACTGAGTTCCCGTATCATTACCCTGACGCATTCCTTGGGTGGGATTATGACTTTCCCAGAAAACCTTTAACAGTTGTTCGTAGGAAATCACACTGGGATCATAGACCACTAAGACCACTTCATTATGCCCAGTCATACCGGTACACACTTCCTGATAGGTGGGATTAGGGGTGATACCAGCCGCATAACCTACGGCCGTGGTGTAAACTCCTTCTAATTGCCAAAATTTCCGCTCTGCTCCCCAAAAACAGCCTAAACCGAACATTGCGGTTTCCATACCGGTGGGAAAGGGGGGCTGCAAAGGATGACCGTTAACGTAGTGGCCGCTAGGTACGGGCATTTTTTCCGATCGCCCGGGTAGTGCTTCCCTTACTGTAGGCAAAGTTAATTTTTTTCCGAATCCGAATAACACCATAATTAAGAATTTGTCCAGAAAGTTTTACTTTACTTTACATTATCGCTTAATTTTGGCGATTTCAGTGATCAGTGATCAGAACTGATACTAAATCCGGTTATTAAAAACTGATTATTTATTCTCCTTTTTGCCTTTTGCATGAGCAGAAAACGGGTTTCTCGGAGAAACCCGTTTTCTGTGCGTTACTCAACGGATTTAGTATGAGGCTGCAGCTCAATTTTTGTCAATCTACTGATAAGTAGGTAGGCGTTAAAAATTATCAGATGCCCCCCTTATTAAGGGGGATCTCCCCGCCTATCGGCACCCCCCTTATCAAGGGGGGCAGGGGGGATCGAACCTAAAATCCATTTTTAATTTAATTATAACCAGCTACTGATACCATTTTTCCAAAGTAATGGCAGAGATGGTTAATTACTCACCGTTCGCTCATTTTTTCGAGTAAGAGAGTGTCAAACAGGTTGAAAAGCTTACCCAATAAAGGATTCAGCGACCCAGACTGACTCGGGTTCATCCCGAAGCAAAGTAAGTGGTAGTATAAATAGACTCCTCTACAT